>NZ_JBHYHC010000017.1:0-108747 GCF_042738955.1 Umezawaea sp. NPDC059074 | reverse complement strand
GTCGGGGTGGTCGTCACCGAGTACGCGGCGATAGCGGGTCAGGGTGTCCTCGTCGAGTTCGCGTGCGGCTTGGTGCTCACCCAACTCCGACAGGTCGACGGCGAGGTTGTTGGCGGAGATGAGGGTGTCGGGATGGTCGTCACCGAGTACGCGGCGATAGCGGGTCAGGGTGTCCTCGTCGAGTTCGCGTGCGGCTTGGTGCTCACCCAACTCCGACAGGCGGTTGGCAAGGTTGTTGGCGGAGATGAGGGTGTCGGGATGGTCGTCGCCCAGCACGCGGCGATAGCGGGTCAGGGTGTCCTCGTCGAGTTCGCGTGCCGCTCGGTAGTCGCCCAGAGCGTTGAGGCGGAGGGCGAGGCGAGTCGTTGCGGCGAGGGTGGTGGTGTGGTCGGGTCCGTGGTGGTCATGGGCGAGTCGATGTGCGTGCTGGGCGTGGGGAAGCGCTTGACGGGGTTGCCCACTGGTCTGCAGGTAGCTGGAGATGCCGTTGAGCAGGCTGACGAGGGTGCCTTGGTGGGCCGTGAAGAGATCGTGACGGTCGGGTGCGGTGGCGGTGAGCAGGTGGGGCAGCAGTCGCTGCCACCGTGGCCACACCGCCGGGTTGTTCCACGGCTCCTCGGGACGGCCGCGATGCAACAGCACCGCGGCCATGACTGGCCAACCGTTCCTGGGCGCGGCGTGTGGGAGCGGGGGGCCTGTGGGGATGGTGCGGAGTAAGGCGGCAGGAATGCGGTGTAGCAGCAGGCTGTCGGCGTCGATGCGTGCCAGGGCGCGTTCGCGGAGCAGTCGCATGGTGTCGGCCATGGCCAGCGGGTCGGCGGCGACGGTGGCGAGTGGTTCGGGGAGGAGGTCGGGGTGGTTGGTGATGAGAGTGAGGGGGACGGGTTCGGGGGCGAGCCAGGCCAGCAGGGTGAGCAGTTGCAGCGCGGCGGGATCCCGGTCGGCCAGCGCGTCGAAGGCCACCGTCCACGATGCCGCCACCGGCATCGGCGCGTCGCCCTGGGCGGCGGCGGTGACGCCGCGGTGCAGCAGGTCCCGCGCCCGCGAGGTGAGCAGGTCCAGGTAGGCCGCCGGGGTGAAGGTGCCGTCGGAGAGCAGCGCGGCGGCCTGGTCCAGTGCCGAGGGCAGGTGGCCCAGCGTCTCGGCGACCTGGGTGATCTCGCTCGCGCTCAGGTGTGGTGCTTTGGCGGCCAGGAACCGGGCGGATTCCTCGGGGGTGAACACGTCGATCGACACCGGCACGGCGACCCCGGCCCAGAACGGGTACCGGGAGGTGATCACCACCTGCACCCGTCCACCGGGCAGATGCGGGGTGAGGGTGTGGGGGTGTTCGGCGTTGTCGAACACCAGCAGCACTCGCTCCTGCCCGCGCAGCGCCCCCCACACGCGCGGCACGGCCGTGGCGACCGGTTCACCCGGCTCGGTCAGGCGCAACGCCTGACCGAGTTCGGCCACCTGTTGGGCGATCAGGTCGGGGTTCTCCGCGGCGATCCACCACACCACGTCGTAGTCGGCGGCGTGGCGGTGGGCGTACTCGATCGCGGTGCTGCTCTTGCCCACACCCCCCATTCCTTCGATGGCCCGCACCACCACCGGGCCGTCACCGAAGGACTCCGTCAACTGCTTCAGCAGCCCTTCGCGGCCGGTGAATCCCTGTAATCGGGCGGGGACCTTCCACACCCGCACACCCGGCTCCACACCGACCACGGCGTCCGGGACCGCGGCCGTGCCCGCCGGAGGCGCGGCCCGGAGTTCCGTCAGCGCCTGGACCACGGCGGCATCCAACCCCGCCGGGGTTGTGACCATCTTGACGGTCAGCCCGCTGTCGAGCAGCAACCGCCGCCGAAAGGCCTCCTGACGATCCCCGAACTCCGGATCCCGGAACAACGCCCCCGGCCCCACCGCCGCCTCGTCCAGCACGAACACCAACCGCGGCTTGCCCAACTCCGTCGCCGCCTCGAACTCCAACTCCGTGTACGACAACGACGGCCGATCCACCACCGGCGACCCATACCGAAACCCCACCACCAGCACGTACACATCGCACTCGGCCACCCGCTCCCGGCACAACGCCGCCGGGTTCAGAACATCGGCGGTGAAGTGCGCCATGTCCACCGGCGCGTCCCGCACCCGCAGCACGGCCTTCTCCACCGCATCCACGAACGACCCACCCGCAGGATGTTCCCGCAGCTCGGAGGTATGACTCAGGAAAACCCGCCGAGCCGAACCAGCCACCAGCACACACCCCCACAGACCACAACACCGTCACACTCACATCGTCGCGGTGCCCCACCGCGTTGCACCAACCAACACGCGGTCATCGGCAGAAGCGAATTTCGCCACACCTGAGGAGTGACCGCGTCCTCGGGTAGGCGTTGTCCTGGGCGACCTGCTCATCTACAACCCGGTCAACCCGAGCGGCGCCGACTTCCACCTCGCGCTCGCCTGCGCCCCGTACACGCTGGTGGACCTGCTGCTGAACCGGGCGTGCGTGACCCTGTCGTGACGCGCGGGCGGCGGACCAACGGTCGGTGGCCCGCCGCCGTTCGGGAGTGATCGGATCCATCCTTCGCACAGCACGAGATCCATCCCGCACGTGGGTGTTCAACAAACTCGGTCACATCATGTGCACCAGCAGGCGTTTGGCCTTCAAGAGGACCCAGTCGTCGATGAACTGCTCGGCGCCGAACCCCACCGCGATCCGCAGGACCACCACGGTGAGCATGTGCCGCAAGATCTCCGACCGGAGATCCGACGGGGTCGCGGCCCACCGCGCGTACTCGCGCTTTGCGCAGCTCCCGCCGAATACCGTCCACATCGGCCGGTCGTGGGTTAGGGTCGGGCGTCCGTCTCAGGGGTGGAGCAGGGAGTGCTCGTGGCACAGGCCGTGGTCGGCCGCAGCGCGCTGCTGGACGCGGGCTGGGCGGCGCTGGCCGGGGGCGGCCGGGTCCTGCTGGAGGGTGCGGCCGGGATCGGCAAGACCGCGGTGTGGCGGGCCCTCGTCGACCGGGCCGAGGCCGCGGGGTCCACCGTCCTGTCCTGCGCGCCGACCGAGTCCGAGGCCGACCTGCCGCTGGCCGCGCTCGCCGACGTCCTGAGGCCCCTCGCCCCGCACGTCGACGCCCTGCCCCCGCCGCAGCGGCGGGCCGTGGCCGCCGTGCTGCTCTCCGGCGAGACCGACGGCGAGGTCGACGAGCGGGCGCTCGCCGCGGGTGTGCGCACCGCTCTGGAGGCCGCGGGGGAGCGGGTCCTCGTCGCGGTGGACGACGTCCAGTGGCTCGACCTGCCCAGCGAGCGGGCCCTGCGGTTCGCGCTGCGCCGCACCGCCGCCGCCGTCCTGCTCGCCCGCAGGCCGGCCGCCGACGACCCACTGGGTCTGCCCGACCCGGTCCGGCTCGAGGTGCCGCCCATGGGCGTGGGCGAGCTGCACCACCTGCTGCGCGAGCGGCTCGGCACCGCCCTGCCCCGCCCGCTGCTGGCCCGCGTCGCCCGCGACAGCGGCGGCAACCCGCTGCTCGCGCTGGAGATCACCCGTGCGCTGCACCGGCTGCCGAGGCTGCCCAGGACGGGGGAGGACCTCCCGGTCGCGGCGTCGGTGCAGGAGCTGCTGTCCCAGCGGGTCGCGGCCCTGCCCGGCCCCGTCCGCGACGCGGTGCGCCTGGCCGCCCTGCTCGCCGTCCCGACCGCCCGCGACCTGCTCGCCGCCGGGGTCGACCAGGACGCGCTCGACCAGGCCGAGGAGTCCGGCCTGCTCGTCGCGCACCCGGACACCGTCGCCTTCGCCCACCCGCTCTACGCCGCCACTGTGCGCTCCGGCGTGCCGCCGGGCGTGCGCCGCGGCCTGCACCGCAGACTCGCCGACGTCGTCGCCGACCCCGACGAACGCGCCCGCCAACTCGCGGGCGCCACCACCGGCCCCGACCCCGACGTGGCCGACGAACTGGCCAGGGCCGCCCGCCGCCACCGCGACCGCGGCGCCCCGGAGACCGCCGCGGGCCTGTGGGACCGGGCCGCCGCCCTGCACCCTTCTTCGCAGGCAGCCGTCACCCACCGCCTGGCCGCCGAACGCGCCCGCTTCGACAGCGGCGACTACGCGGGCGCCGAAGCGGGCGCGGCCGACCTGGCCGCCTCCTGTGACGGCCCCGACCGCGCCGAGGCCCTGCTCCTCCTCGGCGAGATCCGCCACGCCGCCGACGACCTGGACGGCGCCGTGGCCGCCGCTCTGGAGGGCCTGGAGTCCTGCCCGCCCGACTCGGTCCTGGCAGGCCGCATCCACGCCCACTTGGCCGTCTTCGACGTCCGCCCGGAAGCCGCGGGAGAACACGCCCGCCGCGGCTCGGCTCTGCTCTCCGCCGACCCCGCCCACCGCCCGCTGGCCTCCGCCACCCTGCTGATGGAGTTCTACAACGACCTGCGCGCGGGCAACGCCCCCCGTGCAGAACTGCTCACCCGCGCCTTGTCCTTGGAAGACCCCGAACCATCCCGCCTGGCAGCCACCGTCCCCGCCATCTACTGGAAGGCCGTCGACGACCACGACCTGGCCCGCGCCCGCCTCACCACCCTCCTGGACCAGGCCGTCGCCCGCGGCGACGAACCCGCCCAACACGACCTCCACACCCACCTGGGCGAGGCCGAGATCTCCGCGGGCCGCTACACCGCCGCCGCCGACCACCTCCGCCTAGCCCACGACCTGGGCACCCAACTGGGCACCGGCCTGGTGGGCGAGAACTGGCTCTTGGGCGTGCTGGCCGCCCACCAGGGCAACCTGACCGAAGCCGACCGCGTAGCCCGGGCCGGCCTGACCGAAGCCGCCGCCACCGGCGACATCTGGTCCGCCCGCATCCACCACCTCCTGGCGGCTTTCACGGCCTTCTCCGCCACCCGCCCCGCCGAAGCCGCCACCCACTACACCGCCCTGGCCGAGGCCGTGGACGCCCTGGGCCTCAAGGAACCCCTGTCCCTCCGCTTCGAGGCCGACTGGGCCGAAGCCTGCATAGCCGCCGGAGACCTGGACGGCGCCACCACCGCCTTGGCCCGCCTCACCGCCCGCCACACCCGCCTCCCCCGCCCCTGGACGACCTTGGGCCTGGCAAGGGTCCGCGCCCTCCTGGCCGCCGCACAAGGCCAAGACCCCACCCCAGCCCTGGACGCCCTCACCGCCGCCCGAGACTCCATCCCCCCAGCCGTAGTCCCCTTGGACCGCGCCCGCTGCCTCCTGACGACAGGCATAGTCCTCCGCCGCACCCGCAAACGCACCGCGGCCCGCACCGCACTCACAGCGGCGGAAGCCGAGTTCACCACCCTGGGCGCCACCGCCTTCACCGCCCGCGCCCAATCCGAAGCAGCCCGCCTCGGCATCAAACCCGCTGGCGGCACCAACACCACCCTCTCCCCCACTGAAACCCGCGTGGCCCACCTGGCCGCCGCCGGCCGCACCAACCGCGCCATAGCCGAAGAACTGTTCCTGAGCCCCAAAACCGTAGAAGCCAACCTGGCCCGCATCTACCGCAAACTGGGCATAACCACCCGCGCCCAACTGGGCGCCGCCATGACCTCCTACCCGGACTCCTGAAGAGTCCACTGTGGCCGATCACCCCCTACGGGCAAAGACGGCCAATCACCACCAGAACGCAGAGAAGGCCGACCATCGCCTTGGCCGCCGCAGAAGGCCGACTACCCACCCACGCACCAAGTCGCCGACGACCACCCGCAAACGTGAGCCGAGTCGGGCTGACCCCACCCGCCTAACCACATAGGGAAACACCCGATTCGCCACCCCCACCCCCCGCCCTACCGTCCACTCATGCCCGACGAACTCTTCGCCTTGGAGCGCTACGAGCACTCCGGCACCCCCACCGCCCCGTGCCCCCTCACCTCCGGCGCCCGCCTGGTAGCCGCAGTGCACCTCCCCGAAGACGACGTCGTCCTAGCCCTGGTAGAAGGCCCCGACGAGGCCCACGTCACCGCGGCCGCCCAGGCAGCAGGCTGGCGCGTCGACCGCCTCCTCCCAGCCCGGTGGCTCGCAGCCCCGAGAGGAACCGCAGAGTGAACCGCTTCCCAACCGTCCTACTGGCCCTCCTGACCGCCCTGACGATGACAGCGTGCAGCACCGGCACCTCGATGCCGGGAATCCCCGGCGCAGGCGCAGGCCCACTGGCCGCAACCCCCACACCCGCGGACGCCCCCGGCATCGACGCCTGCACCCTCTTCACCGAGGCCGAGCTCACCGACGTGCTGGGCGAGCACCAGCGCAAGGGCAGCGCGGGCCACAGCACCTGCCAGTGGGAGAACTCCGACTACCACTCCGTCAGCATCGACGTCGGCAGCACCGGAACCGCCCCCGGTGGTGTCGTGCCGGAGGAACCCATGATGGGCGAGTTCGAGAAGGGTGGCGGCGGCCTCACCTACTACACCGGCGGCTACACCACTTTCGCCGTAGGTGACCGCGTCTGCCGCCTGCAGATCGTCACCGACGTCTCCAACCCGGCGACCGACCGCCCCGCCATCGACCGTTTCGCCGCTTTGATCAAGGAACGCCTGTGAGCCGCCCAACCTCCGAAGGAATCACTGTGCCCCGTCTGAGAACCGCCGTACTGGCACTCCTCCTGACCGCCCTCACCGCCTGCTCGGCTATCCCCAGCACCAGCCAATCCCAACGCCCACTCCCCACCGCGTCCACCGAAGCCCCAGCGCCCACCGACGCGACCGGAGCCAACACCACGGGGAAGGACAGCGGCCTACCCAATGCCTGCGACCTCCTGACCACGGCCGAAGCCGAGGCGGTGGCGGACACCGAACTCCAAAACCCCGAAGACGCCGCAGGCGTGCAATGCCTCTTCGCGGGTCCGGTCGACGGTCCGACGGCCCAGGTCGAGGTGTTCGTCGGCCCCGGCGCCAAGAAGTTCTACGACATCGACGTCGAGCTGGGACACGAGTTCACCCCGCTGCCGGGCATCGGCGACGAGGCCCACGCCGAGGAGGACACCGTCTTCGGGCGCGTGGGCGACACCTGGTTCGCGGTCCGCCTGGTCAGGCTCAACGACCCGGCCGAGAACGCCCCCCGACTGGTCACCGCCGCCAAGGCCGTGGCCGCCCGCATGGCGTGACCCGACCGCGCCGCCTTCCGGCGTCCCGGAGGCGGCGCCCGCGGTCACAGGTCGAAGGACCCCGTACTTCGTCTTGCCCGCGGGCCGGTGCACGCCGGCGACGACCCGGCGTCCGTGGTCCGGCAGGGGACGGCGCCGTTGGCGAAGAGGAGCTTGCCGGTGCCCAGGACGACAGGGAACACGGGCTGAGGCCACCATGACCGCCGTCGCCGTTCGGGGGCCGGCCTCGCGACTTCCGCAAGGCATCGTGCTGGAACGTCTGGGCTGGCCGAACGATGTCGTCGTGACCGATCCGGGCACGAGCTACGACGTGCGACTGTCGGCGCAGGCGATGGCCGAGATCCGCGCGGAGGTTCGGCGCGGTGCTCGCGTGCGTGGCCCTCGGATCGAGATCGGGGGCATGCTCATCGGAAGTGTGGACGACGCGACTGGTGTTGTCAGCGTCGACATCGCCACCGGGCCGTCGCCGGACAGCAAGCTGTCGAGCGGCTACTTCTTCCACGGCATGGCGGGCACGGACGAGCTCGTGGAGCGCTACTCGCATCAATCCGGCCGTGTGATCGGATTCCTCGGCATCTGGCACAGCTACCCCGGAGGACCCGCGCGTTCCAGCAAGATGGACATGACGGGTATGTCCGTGCTGACCACCGCGTCCGCCGACATCCCCAGAGCGTTGATGGTGATCGTCGGCGGTGCACCCGAGACGTGGCTGGGTTGGGTCGAAGGGAGCGGGCTGCCGGACATCCACGTCGAGATGGTCGCGCGTGATCCGGCAACGCTCGACGAGACGCCTGCTGGACCGGCACTTCAAGAGGTTCCGTTTGGCGAGTACCTGTCAGGCGGGTACTCCGTGCCGCCGACGCACTCACGCCGTCGGCGGCGGTGGGTCTGCTGGAGGAGAAGGTGATCACGATCCCCGCCGTTGGGCTTGCGTTGTCAGGTGGAGGGCCTCGGGCCATCGCCTTCGGTCTCGGGTGCATGCGCGCACTGCACGACTGCGACGTCCTTCGCCATGTCCGGGTGGTGTCGGGCATCAGCGGCGGAAGCGTGCTCGCCGCGATGTGGGCCTACGGGCCCACGACCTTCGCCTAGTTCGACGCGACGGTCACGGACGTGCTGCGCCGCGGGGTTTCAGCTTGATCTGGCCCGCCGGGCTCTTTCGCCGCTCTCAATGGTGAAGGGCGCGGTCGGCATCGTCCGCGCGGCGCCGTTGATGCCGGGCCGTCGTCCTCGTGCATTCACTCGCACCGAACTGCTCGCTCAGGTACTGCGGCACCGTGTCTTCGGTTCTCTCGACTTGAGCCAGGTCGAGCAGCCTGACCTCACCGCCGTCATTTCAGCCACCGACCTCACGAGCACGAACGCGGTGCGCTTCGGCAGCGGTGTCAGTTCGTGCGCGCCTTTCGGCCGGATCACTGATCCCGTACCGGTTGCCGACGCCGTTGCCGCTTCGGCGGCGTTCCCCGTTCTGCTGCCCGCGCTCGTCCGGCGCTACGAGTTCCAGAACAGCCGTGGTCACCGGACAGACCACGTGCTGACCATGACCGACGGTGGTGTGTACGACAATCTGGCGCTCTTGCCGTTGATGCCGGGACGTTCGGCGGCGCACACCAGTCACGTGTACGAGCTCGATCACCTGATCGCTGTCGATTCCGGCCGCGGCCGGAGCCTGAAGGGCGGCGCGACGTACTTTCCCACTCGCATGGCGAGAAGCCTCGACATCACCTTCGCGAAGGCGCAGGACTCGACGCGTGCACAGCTCCACAAAGCCGCTGAGTACGGCCAGCTGCGCGGGTTCGTGCACAGCTACCTCGCCATGCACGACGACAACCTGCCCGTGCCGGTCGCGGATCTCGTGGCCCGGTCCGACGTCATCGGATACCCGACGAACTTCCGCGCGATGTCCGCTGTTGATCTCGCTCTCCTGACCGCCCGCGGTGAGCAGCTCACCCGAGTACTGCTGGCGCACTACTGCCCGCACCTGATCGGCTAGTCCACTGTGGATATTCCGGTTGGTCACTGTCACGCGGGTCCACCTCGCCGGCGAAGTGGACCCGCGTGGTGGAGAAGGCGCTGGTGATCTGCTGATGCGGCTCGCCAAGTGAGCTGTTTAGGGCCACGTCAGCGGTGCGCCTTCTCGAACGCCTCGATGACGCTGGTGAGAATGCGGCCACGGTCAGAGAGGTCGTGGCCGTTGGTGCGAGCCCACTTGCGGATGACCGCGGACATCACCCAAGCCCGCCAGTCCGGAATGGTCGCCCTCCTCAAGAACACCACTGGTTTGCGGATCCTGGCCGATGCCGGCTACCAAGGGCTCGGAGCCCGAACAGTCGGGCAGGTGATCACCCCGCCCTACCGGAAGTTCCGCAAGAATCCGTCATCCTGGTACGAAGAGATCCATACGCGCCAACGCAAGGCCCATTCCTCACGACGTATCCGCGTCGAGCATGGCATCGCCCATCTGAAGAACTGGCGATCACTGACCCGTCATCTCGGTCGTCGTGAGAGCTTCGCCGACACGGTCCGGGCAGTGGCAGGGCTGCTGTCAGACCACCAGCACCACGACCGCATCGAGGCCGCCCGGACGACGATGCAGTAGCCACCGCGACAACTCGTGCACCGACGACGCTCAACGGCCAACCATGCACGAGGTCGTTAGGCGACCTACTAGGGCTCCGCATCTCGTCGATCCCCTGAGTGGCTGAGTGCGCCAGCTTGGTGAGGGGTTGGAGCGTTGACACGTTTGAGCACTGGTGACTTGCACTCGGCCTGTGGGCGCTAGCCGCGTACGACAGGCAGGTTCCGCACGAAGAGTGGTCGACGCATTGGATCGTGACGTGGTTTTTCTGGGCTGGATCGGAAGGCTGATGGGTTCGCGATGTCGCGGCCAGAGAATCGATATTCTGATTTGGCGGAGAACTCGTTGCCAGCGGTTCGTGGCTTGATTCGAGGATCGTGCTTGGCTGTTCGCGGCTCATCTGTAATGGGTTGTCCGTGCTGATTTAGTCCGATCGGGTACGGGATCCATCCCGTGTCTGAAATGGTCTGAAATGGTCTGGGCTTATGACGCACAGTGTTGGAAACAACACGGGATCTATCCCGCACTTGCGTGTCCGAAATGCCCTCTCGGTCATGAGCATTATTCACACGGCTCACGGGTTTGATGATCACATCAGCCTCGTGGGCCGTGTGCGTATACAGAACTTGCAGGTCAACGGACTGATAGAGCGCCGCGAGCGTCTCCGTTTTCGCTTCCTTCAGCACAGTGCCAACGTCACCCAATGAGTCGATGGCCGCGTAAATTTCGGCGTCGCTGACCGTGTTCGGTGCCGGAGTGCCTTCCAGTTCCGCCCGAGCAGCCGCCCGTGCCGCTTGCGCCTCGTTCATCGCCTCCACCAGCGCGGCCGGATCGATCCCAGCCTTGATCGCTTCCTGGAACCTGTTCATGTGAGCTTCCGCCGCAGCAAGCCGCTGTTTCGCCGTCTCGCGCCCGTTCCGCGCGACAGCCGCTCCCGGTTGAGAGGCAACAACTTTGGCCACCGTGCGATCCACATTGGCTGGCGCGAACACCTCGCCGAGCCAGTCGTTCACCGCGTCCTGGATCACGTCTTCGCGGAGGTAGATCGCCGGTGGGTGTGATGCCAAAGCGGGGGAGCCGGGAGCCAACGTCCGTGCCGGGCAGCGGTAGTACATGCCGTGCTTGCGCGGGCTCGCCTCCATTTTCCGGTCGCACGCCGAGCACCGGATGCGGCCGCGGAACAAGTAGGTCTGCTTCGTGGGCCGTTCGGCGCGCGCTGTTTCCGTGCGGTCTTCAAACCGCCCACAGACTTCGACCTCCGTAGCAATTGAGCTTCGGTGAACACCTCGACCGACACAATCGCGGGCTGGCGTGACCGGATGACCTTTTCCGGGCTGGTCTTCCGGAACCGTGTGACATATCCGGCAGCCACGTCGTCCGGGTCGAGCAGCAACTCATGCCGAGTCCACCGCCCGAAGAACGCGTAACCGGTGTACCGAGGGTTGTCCAGAATCGCCCGGACGGTGCTGCCCTGCCACCCATCACTGGGTCGATGCCGGTTCTGGTCGGGACGTCGCGCAGAGGGGCAGGGAATCGCGGTTACCACTGATCGAGGTGATCCATTGCGGCAAGGGTTTGTTGGCCGTCCGGGCAGAAGTCGTCTCAGCGGGTGTGAAGCCGCGGGCACACTTCGCGGGTCAACAGGCACGGACAGGTGTGAGCACGTGGTCCTGTGGGAGCGCCGTCATGACGCCACGAGTGAAGCCCACGTTCGTGCAGCCGTGTGAGCGTGGCTTGACGTCCACGAAGTCAGTAGGCTCGGAGGTGTCTGACCCAGATGTGCGATCCGGTCAGGTAAAGGTCGAATGCGATCCGATGTGCACGTTCACGCAGCTATCACGTATGCCTCCGGCACGCGGAGAACGCTCTCGGGACAAAGACGGCTGATGAGGGATTGGCCTGTCTGCCGCCGGAGTAGGCCGGGTGGATCACCGCGTCGTGCGGGCCAGCAGTGCGTTGAAGAGTCGTTGGCCCGCGGCGATGCCGAAGCCGGTGGTCAGTGCTGCGAGCAGTTGCCTGGTTAGAGGTGTCGTGGTCCGACGTGGCTCGGTGCGGTCGGCGCAAGGGGTGGTGCGACCGGGGGAGTCGGGGCGAGGTCGGACTGTTCCCGGTCTGCGGTGTCCTCTGTGGACGTCGCGCTGGGGCGGACCAGGCGGTGGACGCGATGGGCTACGTCGATGAGTTTGGTGGCCACCGGTTGCCCGTCCCAGGCCAGCAGTTCGATCCGGCCAAGGGTAGCCAGTTCGGCGAAGCGCCTGTCGGCGCTGCCGACCAGGAAGATCCGGCCGCCTTCGGCGTGGATGCGGCGGGCATGGGAGAGCAACGCCAGTTCGGCGGCGTCGGGGCCGGGTGGTATACGCAGGGGTGCGATACGCGGCTCAGCCAGGAGCGAGGCGAGTGGATCACCTTCGGTCGTATCGGGGCGTGCGTAAGCGGCGACCGCGTGGTGGAACCCGCCGGCAGCCGCGAGCAAGGTCTCCAGCCGTGCGCGCAATGGTCGGGGACGGAACTGGGCGGTGCCGAGGTTCTCCAGGTCCAGCAGCAGGACTGGTTCGTCAGCGTTCATGGGCACCCAGCCCCGAGGACGACAAGCGTGGCGATGTTGATCACGGCACCATCCTTGCCGCGGTGGCGGGGAATGCGATGCGACGCGTCGTGGTGGTCACACCAACGGGGGAGTGATGTCTCTGTCAGGCTCATGTCGCGACGGACCACTCGGTCGAGAGCTGTTCGGCTGCTCAGCAGCGCTGCAAGCGGCAGACGTCGGTGGCACCCACGCCAAGGTGCGCGAGGGGATCTTGCGTCGGGTGGGTTCACCGAGGTAAGGGTCGTCTGGCGTCTGGGGATGACCACGCGGTGGTCACCGTGCTGTCAGGGGGTGCCCACGTCGCGTACCTCACCATGGCGACCTTGAGTGAACCGTTTCCTGCACGATGTCGAGAGGCCATCGTGATCCGGTGGCGGTGATCCGCGGGTTGTCGACCATGGAGACCGGATGAGCAGGGTGACGGTGTGCCACGGCTGTTGTTGTGGCACGGTTCGCAAGCATCCCGAGGTGGACCACGTGGGGCACCTCGAACGGTTGCGGGACTCGCTCGGTGACGATCGGGTCCGGGTCGCCGACTGCTTGGACGCGTGCGCTCACTCCAACGTCGTCGTGGTGCGACCGTCCAGCGGCGCACGACGAGCCGGTGCGCGGCCGGTGTGGCTGGGTGGAGTCCTGACTGACGCGTCGTTGGGCGAGGTCATCGCCTGGGTCGAAGCCGGTGGCCCTGGCCACACAGTGATGCCGGACGAGCTGGCCGACCACCTGATCACACGGCCTATGGGCGACTAGGGATTTCGCTCGTGGTACTGCGCTCGACAGTTGCTCGGGGGTGTTCGTGCCGGTGGCGATCAGTCTCACGGTGTGGTCGGCCCAGTTGGTCAGCAGGATGTCATCGTGGGAGATGGCCATTGCTCCGGCTCCGGTCCGCTCCTGGTGGTCGCGGATGAGGGTCATGCGCGGATCGACCGACAGCCGTGGCTGCTGGAAGAGCACGCCGATCCGCGTGCGCTGGTCGCGGGGTACGCGGTAGCGGAAGCCGCTGACCGAGCGGTCGTCGAGGCACACGGTGCGCTGAACGGTTTGTGCGGCGAAGAGAGCACGCGGGCCAGGGGTACTCGCCGCTGTCGCCCAGGCCCACCAGGCCAATGGACTGTCCGGGGTGGACAGTCGACGAGATGCTGTCGGGCATGGGGCTCGACGTCGCGTAGGGGATGCCGTGGGCTCGACTTTGCTCGTGATCTCCACCGCAGTGCCGCGCCGAATACTCGACCACCTGGACGTCCTTCCCGACGGCGCGCACCCCTGCGGGCGCACTGGGAGGTTCTGGAGGTGTCGGAGCGGTGATGGGCTTTCGCCCTGGTCACGGTCGGTGTGCGTTACCAGGGTATTCGAGTGAAATCGTCTTCCCGCTATGGCCTATTCTCGTTGTTTCAACGGCGTGTTACGTTCAAATGCGGTGGTAATGCCGCCGATAGGCCCGTCGTGGCCGATGTTTCGCTCCTGAATATGGATCGGCCACCTGTCAGAAGAGGTGCACAGTGCCCCAAGACGGTTTGCTTCGTCTTTTCACGCTGCTCGACAACAATGGCAATGGTGTCATCGACCGTTCCGATCTCGAAGGATTCGCGACCAGGATCGGCGCCGCGGACAAGGCAGTCGCCCTCTGGGGTGCGCTGTCCTCCCTGGACGCCGATTCGGACGGGGTCGTCGCCAAGCACGAGTTCCTCGCGGGCGCCGACTACGACGCGGTCTTCGAAGCCACGGTCGCGTTGCACGCGGCCCTGTTCGACTCCGCGGACGTCGACGGCGACGGCCGGGTCAGCCGGGCCGAGTGGGGGGCCATCAACTCCAGCCTCGGCATCTCGGACGCCGACGCCGAGTCGGGCTTCGGCACCATCGACGCGGACCGGGACGGTCAGGTCACCCGCGGCGAGTTCCTGGATCAGGTGTCGATCCTGATCAAGGGTGATTCGGACCTCTCCACGATCAGCCTGACCCGGTCCTGATCCTGCTCGTTCCCGACAAGACCGCCTCGCTGTCCGGGCGGTCCGTCGGGGTGGCCCAGGCCCGTCCGGGGTCGGTCGGAGCCCGCGCGGAGGTCCTGGTCGCCGACCGGGGAGCGACGCGTCAGGCGGCGTCCCGTCCGGTGCGCAGGCCCAGTTCGAGCCAGATGTCACCGAGTGCGCGGGCGAGGTCGTCCACCTCCTGCTCGGTGTGCACGGCGTTCGGCGCGATCCGGAGGATCTCCTCGCCCGGCCGGACGCTCGGCGCGTTGATGGCCTGCACGTACAGGCCGTGCCGTCGCAGGAGCAGATCCGACGCGCGCTTGCACAGCTCGTCGTCGTCGACCCGCACCGAGACGATGTGCGACTCGTTGGACAGGTACGGGATCCCGCGCTCGTCGAGCAGCGCGTGCAGCCTGGCCGCGTTGCGCGCCAGCCGGTCGCGTTCGACCTCGGACACGCGGAGGTGGCGAACGGCCGCCAGCGCCGCCGCCGCGACGGCGGGCGGCATCGCGGTGGTGAAGATGAAGGAGCGCGCGAACATCCGGACCGCGCGGACCACCGCGGCCGGGCCCGCGAGGTAGCCGCCGGTCGCGCCGAAGCCCTTGGCGAGCGTGCCCATGACGACGGTGAACCGGTCCGCGACGCCCATCCGTGCGGCGATCCCGGCCCCCTGCGGCCCGTACACGCCGACCGCGTGCACCTCGTCGAGGTAGGTCATCGCGCTGTGCTCGTCCGCGAGGTCCGCGATGTCCGCCAACGGGGCCACGTCGCCGTTCATCGAGTACACCGACTCGGCCACGATCAGCTTCGGCCGCCGCGGGTCGGCCGCGGCCAGGAGTTCGGCCAAGTGGGCGACGTCGTTGTGCCGGAAGATGACCTTCTCGGCCCTGCTGTGCCGCAGCCCGTCGATGATCGACGCGTGGTTGAGCGCGTCGGAGAACACGAGGCAGTCCGGGATCCGGCCCGCGATGACCGAGAGCGAACCGTCGTTCGCCGAGTAGCCGGTGGAGAACAGCAGCGCGTCCTCCTTGTCGTGCAGCTCCGCGAGTTCGGCCTCCAGCAGCACGTGGTAGTGGTTCGTCCCGCCGATGTTGCGGGAGCCGCCCGACCCCGATCCGTGCTCGGCGATGGCCCTCGTCGCCGCCGCGAGCACAGCCGGGTGCTGCCCCATGCCCAGGTAGTCGTTGCTGCACCAGACGCTGATCGGCGTCAGCTCGGAGCCGTCGTCGACCCGCGCCGTCGCGGACGGGAAGCGGCCCGCGACCCGGCCGATTTCCAGGAAATCCCGTGCGCTCCCGACCCCGTCGGTGAGGTGCGAGAAGAAGTCCAGATAACGGTCCATCGCGTCGACTCGCTCCGCTCCGCGGTTGGGCACGGGTGGTAATGCCGTTCTCCTCGGAAACGTAGCCGACACGCTGTCGCGCGCACCCGTCCGCGTCCACTGCCCGGTAATTCGGGTTCCTCGGCGAAAGCCGCCGGCGAAACGCTATCGCGACGCTGCGCACCCCCTGCCACGCTGCGCACGCGGAATTCGACCCGATTCCCCGACCGCGGACTGGAGCTGACGATGCCTGCGCCGACCGGCCACTACGTCGCCACCATCCTGGAGGTGCTCGGCCGTGACCCGGACCGGGTGGCCGTGCGGTCTTCGGGGGGCTCGCTGACCGCGGCGGAGGTCACCCGTTCGGTCTTGGCGGCGGCGGACGGGATCGCCGCGACGGTCACGCCCGGCGCGCGCCCGGTCGTCGCGATCCTGACCGTCGTCAACACACCGGCCACGCTGGTGCTGCGGTACGCGGCGAACCTGGCGGGCGCGATGGTGGTGCACCTGCACTCCACCAACGCCGTCGACCCGGCGGACCAGCTCGCCGAACGGCACCGGCGTGACATCCTCCGCGCCACGGGCGCCACCGTTCTCGCGGTGGACGCCACCACCCTGCCTATGGCCCGGCACCTGCTCGACGGGCTGGACCGGCCGCCACTGCTGGTCGCGGCGGAGCCGCTCGCCGACGACGTGCTCGACCTGTCGGCCGGTGATCCAGGCGCCATCGACCCCGGCACGGTCCCGGAGACGCCGGACGAGCCCGCCGTGGTCCTCTACACCAGCGGCAGCACCGGCGCACCGAAGGGGATCGCGGTCCCGTTCCGCCTGCGGCGGCTCTACCTGGAGGCCGCGCTCGGGTCGGGTGAGGCCATCGTCTACCTCGCCACGCTGCCGGTCAGCCACTCCACCGGGGGCATGGCGGACAACGCGCTGGTCTCGGGCGGGACCATCGTGTTCCACGACGGGTTCGACGCGGGCCGCTTCCTGGAGGCCGTGGAGCGGGACGGGATCTCGCTGGCGGTCCTGTCGCCGTCGCAGCTGTACGAGGTGGTGGACCACGCCCGCGCGCACACCGCCGACCTGTCCGCGCTCAAGGGGGTCCTGTACGTGGGCAGCCCGGCGTCGCCCGACCGGCTGGCGGAAGCCGTCAAGGTCTTCGGCGAACGGCTCGTGCAGTTCTACGGCACCACCGAGACCGGCGGCATCACGATGCTCGGCCCGGCCGAGCACTTCGACCCGGAGCTGCGCGGGACCGTCGGCCGCCCGATGTCGGCCGAGGTCCGCGTGCACGAGCCGGACACCGACCGGGTGCTGCCCACCGGCGAGGTCGGCGAGGTCTGCGTGCGGTCCCCGCTGACCATGCCGGGGTACTGGGGCGAGCCCGACCTCACCGCCCGCACCATCCGCGACGGCTGGCTGCACACCGGCGACCTCGGGTCGCTCGACGAGCGGGGATACCTCCGCCTGCACGGCAGGCTGGCCGACGTGATCAAGGCGCACGGCATCAAGATCCGGCCGAGCACGGTCGAACAGGCGCTGCTGGCACACCCCCGCGTGGCCCAGGCGGCCGTGTACTGCGTGCGGGACGCCGACCGACGGGAGTTCGTCCACGCCGCTGTCGTGGCGCGCGAAGCCGTTTCGGCCGCCGAGTTGGCCGCGCACGTCGCGGCGGAGCTGTCGGACCGGCACGCGCCCGACGTGGTCCGGTTCCGCGACCGGCTCCCGCTCGACGGCGCGGGCAAGCCGGACAAGCGGGCGCTGGCGGCCGAGGACGCGGTCCGGTGACGCTGTCCGCCGCCGCGATCCTCGCCGACACCGCGATGCGGAGACCGGAGCACCCGGCCGTCGTCTTCGAGGACGAGGCGGTCACCTACCAGGAGCTGTGGGACGGCGCCCGCCGCTGCGCCACGGTGCTCCTCGACCTCGGTTTCCGGGCTGGGGACCGGATCGCGCTGCTGCTGCCGAACACCCCGCACTTCCCGCGGGTGTACTTCGCGGTGCTGGCCATCGGGGCCGTCGCCGTGCCGGTGCACGGCCTGCTGCTATCGGGCGAGATCGGGTACGTGTTGCGCGACTCGGAGGCCGCCGTGCTGGTCTGCGGCGCGGCGATGCTGGGCGAGGGAGCCGTCGCGGCCGAAGCGGAGGGCGTGCCGGTGCTCACGGTCATGGCCGACGAGGAGGAGGACGGGCGCCCGCGGCTCGACGTGCTGGCGGCGACGGCCGAGCCCGCCGACGTCCCGGTCCCGCGCGCGCCGGACGACCTCGCCGTCGTGCTCTACACCTCCGGCACCACCGGCCTGCCCAAGGGGGCGATGATCACCCACCTGAACCTGGTGCTGAACGTCGTCACGACCGCCGTCGCGCCGTTCGGGTTCCGGCCGGAGGACGTCCTGCTCGGGTGCCTGCCGCTGTTCCACACCTTCGGCCAGGTCTGCGGGATGGCGACCTGCTTCCTGGCGGGCGGCACCCTCGTGCTGATGCCCCGGTTCGACGCCCGCGCCGCGCTGGAGCTGATGGTGGCCGAGGGCTGCACGGTGTTCATGGGCGTCCCCACGATGTACCTCGACCTGCTCGACGCCGCCGCGGCCGACCCGCGCCGCCCGCCGCTGGACCGCGCCTTCTCCGGCGGGTCGGCCCTGCCCGTCGCCGTGCTCGAACGGTTCGAGGCGGAGTTCGGCTGCCCGGTGTACGAGGGGTACGGCCTCACCGAGACGTCCCCCGTCGTGGCCTACAACCAGGTCTGCTGGCCGCGCAGGCCCGGCACGGTGGGCAAGCCGATCCGGGGCGTGGAGGTGGCGATCGCCCGCGCCGACGTGGAGGGCCGGATCGACGTCCTGCCACCCGGCGAGGTCGGCGAGGTCGTCATCCGCGGGCACAACGTCATGGCGGGCTACCTCGGTCGTCCCGCGGCCACCGCCGAGGCGATCGTGGACGGCTGGTTCCGCTCGGGCGACCTCGGCGCGCTCGACGCCGACGGGTACCTGTCCATCGTGGACCGCAAGAAGGACATGGTCATCCGGGGTGGGCACAACGTGTACCCCCGCGAGGTGGAGGACCTGCTGGCGCGCCACCCGGACATCGCGCAGGTGTCCGTCATCGGGGTGCCCGACGACCGGTACGGCGAGGAGGTCTGCGCCGTCGTGCGCGTCCGGCCGGGCGTCCCGGCGGACCGGGCGCGGGCGGCGGCCATCGTCGAGTGGGCCAAGGCCAGGATCGCCCCGCACAAGTACCCGAGGCTGGTCCGGTTCACCCGTGACTTCCCGTTGGGGCCCAGCGGGAAGGTCCTCAAGCGCGACCTGGTCGCCCGGTACGCCGCGGGACCATGACCGCCGCACCGGGGCAGCCGACCGTCCGGTTCCGCGTGCTGGGGCCGCTGGAGGTGACGGTCGACGGGCGGGACCTGCCGGTGCGGGGCGTCGTCCAGCGGTCCGCGCTGGGCTTCCTGCTGCTCAACGCGGACCGGGTGGTGACGACGGACGACATGGTGCGCGCGCTGTGGACGGGCGGCCCTCCGCGGACCGCCCGCAAGATGGTGCAGAACGCGGTCTCCGCGCTGCGTGGGACGCTGGCGCGCAACGGGGTCGGGGACGAGGTCGCGGCACTGCTCAGCCACGCCTCCGGGTACCGGTTGCTGGTCACCCCCTCGGCGGTGGACCTGGCTCGGTTCCGGCACCTCACGGCGCGGGGCCGGGCCGACCTCGCCGAGGGGACGTGGGAGCGGGCGGCGTCGACGCTGCGCGAGGGACTGGACCTGTGGCGGGGCCGCGCGCTGGCCGACCTCGCCGCGACCGGGGTCGCGTGGCCCGAACTGGAGGAGCTGAAGAGGGAGCGCGGCGCGGTCGTGGAGGACCGCTTCGAGGCCGACCTCGCGTGCGGCAGGCACCACGAGGTCACCGCCGAACTGGAAGCCGCCGTCGACCGGCGACCGGACCGGGAACGGTTGTCCGGCCAGCTGATGCTCGCCCTGTACCGCTGCGGGCGGCAGGTCGAGGCACTCGCGGTGTACCAGAGGCTGCGGACCCGGCTGGGGGAGCGGTTCGGGCTCGAACCGGGACGCGCGCCGCGACTGCTCGAACAGGCGATCCTCACCCACGACCCGCTGCTGGACCAGCCCGCCGCGCTGGCGCGCATCGCCGACGGGGGACTGCTGGTGACCGCCCGGCCGGACCGCCGCGTGATCGCGGTGCGCCCGCGGCAGGTCCGGCCCCCGGTCGCGCACGGGCCCGGTCCCGAACTCGACGTGCTGAGGGGCTTGGCGGCGCTCACCCGGTCCCGGCGGTGTTCGCACGTCGTCACCGTGGTCGGCACGCCGGACGACGGGACGACCCGCTTGGTCGACGAACTGGTGGCGAGCGCCCACGGGGACCGCGCCTTCCGGTGCCTGCCCGTGCGGCTCGCGGACGGCGATCCGCTGGCCGCGCTGGTCCGGTCGTGCTGCGGGATAGCCGATCCCGGCACGGCCGCCGCCGCACGGGTGCGCCTCGGGCTCGTGGTCCGCAGGCTCGCCGGGCCCGGTCGGGCGGCGACCTTGCTGCCGTGCCTGGAGGACGTGCTGCGCGGCGCCACCGCGACGGCGCCACCGGACCGACGCCGGGCTCGGCTGGTCGCGGTCGCCAGGCTCCTGGAGTTCGCGGCGGCTCGCTGTCCGCTGGTCGTCGTCGTGGAGGACGTCGACCGGGCGGCCGGGACCCCGCGCGAACTGGTCGAGCTGATCGCCTCCGGCGGACCCGCCGTGCCGCTGCTCGTCGTGGCCACGGCCAGGCCAGGACCGGACCGCGACACGGGGGGGAACCGGTACCGGGGCGTCACCGTGCTCACCCTCGGTGAGCCCGCCGACGGGACCCCGGAGGACCGGTGCTGACGCGCTCCGCCGACCGTCCGGCGCGCTAGCCCGCCGCTATGCGCCGTGCGCAGACTCAGCGCACATGACACTGGGATACCTGTTGGGCGGCGGAGTCGGCGCGGTGCCGCACGGTCCTGAACTCCACGACGCGTTCCCCAGCGTGCGACGCGTCTACGGCGAGGTCGCCGAGCTGACCGGGATCCCGGTGGATCGGATGCTCATCGGCGACCTGCCGGTGGAGTTGCGCGAGCGCCGGACCGTGGGGATGGTGCGGGAAGCCGCGATGGCGTTGGCCGTGCACGACCGATTGGTCGAGGCCGGGGTCCGGCCGGGCGCGATCGGCGGGCTGAGCCTGGGCGCCATGACCGCGTCGTGCCTGGCAGGCGCGGTGGGTCGAGAGGCGTTCCTGGACGTCCTGATGCGGTCCGGGGCGCACGAGGAGCCCTCCGACGGCCCCGAGGAGGGGTTGGCCATCGGGACGTTGCCGTCCCCGGAGTCCGCCGCCGAACTGGTCGTCGACGGCGAGGTGTTCCTGGCGGGCTACTTCGGCCGCACGGCGGACGACGCGCACGGCGTGCACCTGCTGGCCGGGCACCTGGCCGCGCTGCGCCGCCTGGCAGACGACCGGCCCGCCGGGCAGGTGACCGTGCTGCCGGGCCGCGCGGTGGCCGTGCACACCCCGCTGCGCAGGCACCTGCGCGACGCGTTGGCCCCGCACATCGAGGGCATGGCGTTCGCCGCGCCCACCGTGCCGCTGTACTCGTGCTTCGCCGAGCAGCGGCTCACCACCGCCGAGGACGTGCGGGACGTGTTCCTGCGCAACGCGGTGGACCCCATCGACCTCACCATGGTGACGCGGGCGATGTCCGCGGACGGCGTGGAGCTGGGCGTGGTGATCGGCGGGTCGATCCCGGAGGGGCTGCTGTCGTTCCCGTTCCCGGTGGTGCACGTGCGGCGGCCGGACGACGTGGAGAAGCTGCTGCTGACCGCGTACGAGCTGGGAGTCGAGCCTGGCGCCGCACCGTGACCGCGCCGGACCCGGCCGGGCCCGCGCTGACGGCGGCCGAGTGCGACGCCATGGTGGACCGCTGGCTGGCCACCGACCTCGACACGTGGACCCGCGATGTGGTTCGCAGGCACTTCGACCCGGCCACCGGCAGCCCGTACTGGGTGCGCGCCGCGCAGGCGCTGCCGTTCGACCCGCGCGACATCACCCGCTACGACCAGCTGGCCGAGCTGGGTCCGACGGACCTCGACCTGTTGCGGCACAACGATCCCGCCGACTTCGTGCCACTGGCCGTGCCGCGGCCGCTGGCGGGCCGGGTGTGGGACTCCGGCGGCACCACCGGATCGCCGTGCCGGGTGTTCTACACCCCGGACATGATCGCGCACCGCGGCGTCTGGCGGCGCTGGTCGTTCGTCACCGAGGGTTTCGAGCCCCACCGCCGGTGGTTGCAGGCGACACCCACCGGTCCGCACCTGATCGGCAACGGCGCCTGGGAGGTGTCCGGGCTGCACGGTGGTGTGGCGTACACGATCGACATGGACCCGCGGTGGGTGAAACTCCTGATCGGCACGGGCAGGTTGGCCGAGGCCGCGGACTACACCGACCACCTGCTCAACCAGATCCTCGACGTGCTCGGGGGCGGCCGCATCGACTACCTCAACACCACACCCGCGCTCCTGAAAGCGATGCTGCGCAGGGATCCCGAGGCGGTCGCCCGGCTGCGCGGCGTGCGGTTGAGCGGCACCCAGCTCAGCCCCGCGCTGTACCGCCGGTTCGTCGCCGCGCTGGACGGCGGTGTCTGCGGGCTGAGCTACGGCAACACCTTCGGCAACGCCGCCGGGCTGCCGGTCGAGCGGGGCGGCGACCTCATGCCCTACACACCCAACTACCCGCAGGTGACCATGGCCGTCGTGGACCGCGCCGACGGCCGGACCGTCGTGCCCCTCGGCGCGATCGGCCGGGTCCGCCTCACCGTCCTGCACCGCGACCTGTTCCTGCCCAACGTCCTGGAGCGCGACGAGGCCATCCGCCACCGCCCGGCCACCGGCTTCCCGGCCGACGGCGTCGCCAACGTCCGCCCGCTGGCCGCGGTCGGCACCGGCGTGGAAGGCCTCTACTAGGCACACGGGAAGTCCTGCTATCGGGGCGCTATGTGGTGATCGGTGCAATGGCGCACGGGCGGACGGGCCGGTCGTGCGCCGAACGCGGGGAGACGAGCGGGTGGACGTGACGCCGGGCGGGGAACAGGCGATGGTGCCCTGGTTGTTGTCGGCGGACGGCGAGCCCGCGGTTCGGGCGATGGCCGGGCGGTTGGCGGCGTGGTCGAGGGCTCGGCCCGAGGTGGACGTGGACGCCGTGGGGCGGTGGCTGTCGGCGCGGGCGGCGACGGCCGGCCCGTGCCGGGCCGTGGCGGGTGGGCGGGACCGGGCCGAACTGGAGGCCGCGCTGGCGGACCTCGCGGGTGGGCGGGCGGTCGTGACGGCGGTGTCCGACGCGACGGAGCCGGTGTTCGTGTTCTCCGGCATCGGGTCGCAGTGGCCGGGGATGGCGTCGGGGCTGATGGCCGGGTCGGCGGTGTTCCGGGCGCGGATGGACGAGTGCGCGCAGGCCTTGGAGCCGTTCGTGGACTGGCCGGTGGCGGAGGTCGTGGCCGACCCGTCGACCCGGTCGATGCTGGACCGGGTCGACGTGGTGCAGGCGCTGCTGTTCGCGGTGCAGGTGTCGTTGGTCGCGGTGTGGGAGTCGCTGGGCGTGCGGCCCTCGGCGGTCGTGGGGCAGAGCCTCGGCGAGGTGGCGGCCGCCGTGGTGGCCGGAGGGCTGACTCTGGACGACGGCGCGCGCGTGGCGGCGTTGCGAGGCCTCGCGCAGGTGCCGTTGGCCGGGCGCGGTGACGTGGTGTCGGTGGGCGCGCCGCTGGAGGTGGTACGGGAGTGGGTCGGCCGCTGGGACGGCGACCTGGTGGTGGCCGGGTCGAACGGGCCCGCGTCGGTGCTGGTGTCCGGCGGCGTCGAGGCGGCGGCGGAACTGGTGGCGGCGATGACCGCGGCCGGGATGTCCGCTCGCCGGTCCGCCGTGGACCTGGCCACCCACTCGCCGCAGTTCGACGCGATCATGCCCCGCATGAGGGCGGACCTCGAGCCGGTGCGACCCCGGCCCCCGCGCCTGCCGTACTACTCGTCGTTCACCGGAGGCCCGCTGGGCGACCTGCCGATGGACGCCGACTACTGGTGCCGCACCCTGCGCGACCCGGTGCGGTTCGCGGACGCGGTGCGGTCTCTGCTGGCAGGCGGTCGGCGGCACGTGCTGCTGGAGGTCGGCCCGCACCCGCTGCTCACCGGGGCGATGCTCGACCTGGTGGAGGAGGCGGGGAGCACGAGCGCGGTGTGCGCCACGCTGCGTCGGGGGCACGGCGGGCCGCGGGCCGTGTTCGCGGCGCTGGGCGAGCTGTACGTGGCGGGCGCCGTCGCCGACTGGGCCGTCAACGCCGACGGCGCGGCCCCGCCCGCGGGCTTCCCGGAGCCGCCGGACCAGGCCCCGGTGGCCGCGCCGGACCGGCCCGCGGTGGTGGACGTGGTGTGCTCGGTGACGGCGGCCGTGCTCGGCGGCGGCCCGTTGTCCGCGGCCGATCGCCGACGGTCCTTCGTGGAGCTGGGCCTGGATTCCGCGACGGCGATGGAGGTCCGGGCCGCGCTCGTGCGCGCGCTCGGCGTCCCGCTGCCCGCGGGCGTCGTGTTCGACCACCCGACGCCGGTCCGGCTGGCCGAGCACCTGGCCGGGACCGAGGACCGGGTACCCGTCCGGCCGGTGCGCGCGCACGACGACCCGATCGCCATCGTCGGCATGGGCTGCCGCCTGCCCGGTGGCGTGCGGGGACCCGACGACCTGTGGCGGTCGCTGGTCGACGGCGTGGACGCGGTCGGCCCGTTCCCGGTGGACCGCGGCTGGGACGCGGCGGGCTACGACCCGCGTCCGCGCACACCGGGCCGCAACTACCAGCGCGAGGCCGGGTTCCTGCACGACGCGGACCGGTTCGACGCCGCGTTCTTCGGGATCTCGCCGCGGGAGGCGCTGGCCATGGACCCCCAGCAGCGGCTGCTGCTGGAGACGTCGTGGCAGGCGCTGGAGTCGGCGGGCATCGTGCCGGAGTCGTTGCGCGGCAGCCGCACCGGTGTGTTCACCGGCCTGTACACGCTGGGGTACGGGACGCGGCTCGACCCGGCGTCGGGGTTGCAGGGCTACGGGTTCACCGGCTCGACCGGCAGCGTCGCCTCCGGGCGCGTCGCCTACGCCCTGGGGCTGGAAGGACCGGCGATCACCGTCGACACGGCGTGCTCGTCGTCGATGGTGGCGCTGCACCAGGCGGTCGGGTCGCTGCGCTCCGGCGAGACGGACCTGGCACTCGCGGGCGGGGCGACCGTGCTGCCCTCGCTGGAGGTGTTCGTGGAGTTCTCCCAGCTCGGCGCGCTCGCTCCGGACGGGCGGTGCAAGGCGTTCGCCGAGGCGGGCGACGGGTTCGGGCTCGCCGAGGGCGTCGGCGTCGTGGTGCTGGAACGGCTGTCCGACGCCCGGCGCAACGGTCACCGGGTGCTCGCCGTCGTGCGCGGCAGCGCGGTGAACCAGGACGGCGCGTCCAACGGGCTGACGGCTCCGAACGGGCCGTCGCAGCAGCGGGTGATCCGGGCCGCGCTGGCCGACGCCGGGATCGCCGCGAGCGATGTCGACGCCGTCGAGGCGCACGGCACGGGCACGGTGCTCGGCGACGCCATCGAGGCGGAGGCCCTGCTCGCCACCTACGGGCAGGGCCGCGACGCCGACCACCCGGCCTGGTTGGGCTCGCTGAAGTCGAACGTCGGCCACACTCAGGCCGCCGCCGGGGTGGTCGGCGTGATCAGGACGGTGTTGGCGCTGCGGCACGGGCTGCTGCCCCGGACGCTGCACGCGGACGTCCCGTCGTCGCGGGTGGACTGGACGCGGGGGCACCTCGCCCTGCTCGCCGAACCCCGGCCGTGGCCGAGGTCGGACCGGCCCCGGTTCGCGGGCGTGTCGTCGTTCGGCGTCTCCGGCACCAACGCGCACGTCGTGCTGGAGGAGGCCCCCGAGGAGGTTCCGGCGGAGGCCCGTCCCGCCGACGTCCGGCCGTGGGTGCTGTCCGCCCGTACGGCCGACGCGGTCCGGGAGCAGGCCGCCAGGCTGCTGGCACGGGTCGAGGCGGACCCCGCGCTCGACGTCGCCGCCGTGGCCGCGTCGCTGGTCCGCACGCGCACGGCGTTCGCCCACCGGGCCGTCGTGGTGGGAGCCGACCGCGCGGAGCTGCTGGACGGCCTGCGGACCCCTGCGGTCGGCACGGGCGACGGTGGCAAGGTCGTGTTCGTCTTCCCCGGCCAGGGGTCGCAGTGGGTCGGGATGGCCCGTGACCTGGTGACGTGGTCGTCGGTGTTCGCCCGGTCGATGGCCGCGTGCGAGACCGCGCTGGACCCGTTCGTGGACTGGTCGCTGACCGGGGTCCTCGATGACGCGGCGGCACTGGACCGGGTGGACGTCGTGCAACCCGTGCTGTGGGCGGTGATGGTGTCGCTGGCCGAGCTGTGGCGCTCGGTGGGCGTCGAGCCGGACGCGGTGCTGGGCCACTCGCAGGGCGAGATCGCCGCCGCCGTGGTCGCGGGAGCACTGTCCCTCGAGGACGGTGCCCGCGTGGTGTCGTTGCGCAGCAGGGCGATCCTCGCCATCGCCGGGAGCGGTGCGATGGCGTCCGTCCCGCTGTCGCCCGCCGAGGTGCGCGCGCTGCTCCCGGACGGCGTGTCGGTGGCGGCGGTGAACGGCCCGTCGTCGGTCGTGGTGTCCGGCGACGTCGCCGGGGTGGAGGCGGTCCTGGCGCTGGTTCCGCGCGCCCGTCGGATCCCGGTCGACTACGCGTCCCACTCCGAGCAGGTGGAACGGATCGAACAGGACGTCCGCGAGGCGCTGGACGGCATCACCCCGCGCGCGGCACGGGTGCCGTTCCTGTCGTCGGTCACGGCGGACTGGGCCGAGGGCGCGGACCTGGACGCCGGGTACTGGTACCGCAACCTCCGGCAGCGGGTCCGGTTCGCCGAGGCCGTCACCGTGTTGGCGGACAACGGTTTCGGCGCGTTCGTGGAGGCGAGCGCCCACCCCGTGCTGACGCCGGGGGTCGCGGAATCGGTGCCGGACGCGGTCGTCACGGGCACCCTGCGGCGCGACGAGGACGGGCCCCGCCAGTTCGTCACGGCCGTGGGCAGGCTGCACGTCCACGGCGTCGAGGTCGACTGGACGCCGTTCTTCGACGGCGTGACCGGGCACGTCGACCTGCCGACCTACCCGTTCCGGGGCGACCGGTTCTGGCTCGACCCCGCCCGTCCGGCGATCGCGGTGGACGACTCCTGGTGCTACCGGATCGGCTGGCGCAGGCTCACGCCGAAGGCCACCCCCACCGGGCGGTGGCTGGCGGTCGGCTCCGGCGACGACGTCGTCACGGCCCTGCGGGACGCGGGCCTCGACGTGACCACCGACGGTGCGCCGGACGGCGACTACGAGGGCGTCCTGTCGCTGGGCGAGCACACCGACCTGTGGGCCGCCGTGGAGTTGGCGCGGTCGACGACCCGGCCGCTGTGGGTGCTGACCCGCGGCGCGGTGGCCGTGGACGGGACGGAGGACCTGGCCGATCCGGTGCGGGCCGCGACCGTCGCGCTGGCCAAGTCGTTCGGCCTGGAGCACCCGGACCGCTGGGGCGGCGCGATCGACCTGCCCCGCGACCTGGACGCGGCCGCCGCCGCCCTCGTGCTGGCCGCGCTCACGACGACCGACGAGGACCAGCTCGCGGTCCGCCGGACCGGTCTGCACGGCCGCAGGCTGCTGCCGGGACTGCGCTCGTCGGACGGCTGGCGACCTCGGGGCACCGTGCTGGTGACCGGCGGCACGGGCGGGCTCGGCGCGACCGTCGCCCGCTGGCTGGTCGCCGCGGGGGCGCAGAAGGTCTTGCTGGTCGGCCGTCGCGGCCCGGACACCCCCGGCCTGCCCGACCTCGGACCGGCCGTCACCGCGCTGGCGTGCGACGTGGCCGACCGCGACGCCGTGGCGCGGCTGCTGGCCGAGCACCCGGTGGACGCCGTCGTGCACGCGGCGGGCGTCCGCGACGACACCGCGCTCGACTCGCTCACCCCGGAACGGCTGGAGTCCGTGCTGCGGGCCAAGGTCACCGCCGCTACCCACCTGCACGAGCTGGCGGGCGAACTGGACGCGTTCGTCGTGTTCTCCTCCGTCATGGGTGTGGTCGGCAACGCCGGTCAGGCCAACTACGCCGCCGCGAACGCGGCCCTGGACGCGCTCATCGCCCGCCGCCGGGCGGCCGGGCAGCCGGGCCACTCCCTCGCCTGGGGCGTGTGGGGTGGGCCGGGGATGCTGGAGGACGCCCTCGCCGCGAAGCTCGCCGCCCGCGGCCTGCCGGGGATGGACCCGGACCGGGCCGTCGAGCTGATCGGCCGGGTCACCGACCCGCTGACCGTGGTCGCCGACGTCGACTGGCGCCGGTACGCCGAGGCCGCCGGGCTGCGGACCGCGCTGTTCGCCGAACTCCCCGGCGCGACAACACCTCCCGTGGCCCGAGGGGCCACGCTGGAGGTCATCCGCACGCACCTCGCCGCCGTGCTGGGGCACGCGTCCGCCGACGCGGTGCCGGTGCGGACCGCGTTCGCCGAGTTGGGCCTGGACTCGCTGACCGTGCTGGAGCTGCGGAACCGGCTCAACGCCGCGCTCGGCCTGCGCCTGCCCACCAGCGCGCTGTTCGACCACCCGACGCCGCAAGCGCTCGCCGACCACCTCGACGCCCCCGCGGACACCCCCGTCGACACTCCGGTCGCGCCGCGGGTCGCCGTGGCGGAGCACGAGCCGATCGCCGTGGTGGGCATGGGGTGCCGGTTCCCCGGCGACGTCCACACCCCCGACGACCTCTGGCGGCTGCTGGTGTCCGGGCGGGACGCCATCGGCCCGTGGCCGACCGACCGCGGGTGGGACGTCGGCGCGCTCTACCACCCCGACCCGGACCACCCCGGCACGAGCTACTGCCGGGAAGGCGGGTTCCTGAGCGGCGCGGCGGACTTCGACGCCGACTTCTTCGGCATCTCACCGCGGGAAGCCCTGGTGATGGACCCCCAGCAGCGGTTGCTGCTGGAGACCACCTGGCACGCCGTGGAGGACGCCGGGATCGCGCCGACCGACCTGCGCGGCCGTGCGGTCGGCGTGTTCGTCGGCACCAACGGCCAGGACTACCCGGTCGCGCTGGCGGGCGACCCGGACGTCCCCGAGGGCCACCAGCTCACCGGCAATCTCGCGAGCGTGCTGTCCGGGCGGATCTCCTACGTGCTCGGCTTGCGGGGCCCCGCGCTGACCGTGGACACCGCGTGCTCGGCGTCGCTGGTCGCGCTGCACCTGGCCGTGCAAGCCCTGCGGCGCGGCGAGTGCGAACAGGCGATCACCGGTGGCGCGACGGTGATGAGCACGCCGTGGCTGTTCACCGAGTTCAGCAGGCAACGCGGTCTGTCCCCGGACGGCCGCTGCAAGGCGTTCTCCGCCGACGCCGACGGCACCGGCTGGTCCGAGGGCGTCGGCGTCCTGGTGCTGGAGCGGCTGTCCGACGCGCACGCCCGCGGTCACCGGGTGCACGCGGTGATCCGCGGCAGCGCGATCAACCAGGACGGCGCGTCCAACGGCCTCAGCGCGCCGAACGGCCTGTCGCAGCAGCGGGTCATCGCCGCCGCGCTGGCCGACGCGGGCGTGGCGGCGGGCGACGTGGACGTCGTGGAGGCGCACGGCACCGGCACCCGGCTCGGCGATCCCGTCGAGGGCAACGCGGTGCGCGCGGCCTACGGGCGGCGCGACCGGCCGTTGCTGCTGGGCGCGGTCAAGTCCGCCATCGGCCACACGCAGGCCGCGGCGGGCGTGGCCGGGGTGATCAAGACCGTGCTGGCGCTCCGGCACGCCGAACTGCCGCCGACCCTGCACGCCGCCGACCTCAACCCGGAGGTCGACTGGGACCCCGACGTCCTGCGGCTGGTCACCGCACGCGAACCGTGGCCCGCGCACGACGGTCCGCGCCGGGCTGGCGTGTCGGCGTTCGGCATCAGCGGCACCAACGCCCACGTGATCCTGGAAAGCGCCCCGCCCGCGCCCGTTCCCGCGCCCCGCCCGGCGGGGCTGCCCACGCCGCTGCTCGTGTCGGCCGCGTCCCCGGAAGCCTTGCGGGCCCAGGTCGAGCAGGTCCGCGACCGCGCGGACCTCGCCGACGCGCTGGCCACTCGGCGCGCGCACCTGCCGCACCGCGCCGTGCTCGGCGAGCGGACGACCACCGGTGTCGCGGGCGAGCCGGGGCGGATCGCGTTCCTGCTGCCCGGCCAGGGCAGCCAGCGCGTCGGGATGAGCGCGGAACTGGCCGCGGCGGAGCCCGTGTTCGCCGCCGCGCTGGACGAGGTGTGCGCGCTCGCCGACCCGCACCTCGACCGGCCGTTGCGCGAGGTGATGGCCGACGGCGGCGACGGCCTGCTCGACCGGACCCGCTACACGCAGCTCGCGCTGTTCGCCGTCGGGGTCGCGCTGGCGCGGCTGCTGGAGGACCGCGGGGTCCTTCCGGACGTGCTGCTCGGGCACTCCGTGGGGGAGTTGACGGCCGCGCACCTGGCGGGCGTGCTGGACCTCGCCGACGCCGTCGACCTGGTCGCGGCCCGCGGACGGCTGATGGACGCGCTGCCGCCCGGCGGGGCGATGATCGCGGTCGAGGCGACCGAGGCGGAGGTCGCGGGCGAGGACGTGGACCTCGCGTCGGTCAACGGTCCGAACGCGGTCGTGCTGTCCGGCGACACCGAGGCCGTCGAACGGGTCGCGAACGCCTTCCGCGCCCGCGGCAGGCGCACCAAGCGGCTGCCGGTCAGCCACGCGTTCCACTCCGCCCGGATGGACCCGGTGCTGGCGGAGTTCCGCACGGTCGCGGCCGGGCTGACGTACCGGGCGCCGCTGCTCGACGTGATCTCCAACCGCACCGGCGTTGCGGCCACGGCCGAGCAGTTGCGGTCGCCGGACTACTGGGTGCGGCACGTCCGCGACACCGTCCGGTTTGCCGACGGCGTCCGCTCGTTGAACGCCGGGACCGTGTTCGAGCTGGGCCCCGGTGGGGTGCTGTCGACGTTGGTCGACGGGGCCGTGCCGCTGCTGCGCGACGACCGGTCCGAGGTGGGGACGGTGGTCGGGGCGCTCGCCCACGCCCACGTGCGGGGTGTCCCCGTGCGCTGGCTCGCGGGTGGCGGGCACGTCGACCTGCCGCTGTACCCGTTCCAGCGGCGGCGGTTCTGGCCAGGCGGCCGGTTCGCCGCGACGGCCGCGGTGGACCGGTTGCGGTATCGCGTCGAGTGGGTGCCGATCTCGGTCGACGCTCCGCGTCGGGGGTCGTGGCGGCTCGTCGGGGACATGCCGGGGGCGGACCGGATCGACTTGGGCTCCGGAGACCCGGCCGGAGTCCTGGTGCTGCCCGGCTGCGCGCCGGAGGACCTGGTGGACGTGGTGGCCGGTGCCGAGGCCCCGGTGTGGGTGCTCGCCGACCCGGACGACCCGCGGCAGGCCCGTCTGTGGGGCATGGGTCGGGTCGCGGCGTTGGAGCACCCGGACCGCTGGGGCGGTCTCGTCCACTGGTCGCCGGACGCCGACGTGGCGGACCTGGTGTCGGTGCTGCACGGGGATTCCGGCGAGGACCAGGTGTCGATCCGCCCGGACGGCGTCCGGGCGCGGCGGCTGGTGCGGGCGGACCGCGGCCGACCCGGATCACGCTGGACGCCCCGCGGCCGGGTGCTGGTCACGGGCGGCACCGGCGGGCTCGGCGGGCACGTGACCCGGTGGCTGGCCGAGAACGGCGCCGACGAACTGGTGCTGGTGGGCCGATCCGGTGGCGAGGCCCCGGACCTCGGCGTGCCGACGACCGTGCGCGCGTGCGACGTCTCCGACCGCGAGCAGGTGGAACGGCTGGTCGCGGTAGCGGGACCGTTCACCAGCGTGTTCCACGCCGCCGGGATCGCCACGGACCGGCCGTTCGCCGACTGCACGCCCGACTACTTGGCCGCGGAGACGGCGGCCAAGGTGCTGGGCGCCGAGCACTTGGACGCCCTCGTCGGTGACGTGGACGCGTTCGTGCTGTTCTCCTCGGTCGCCGCGATCTGGGGCAGCGGCGGGCAGGCGGGGTACGCCGCCGCCAACGCCGCGCTGGACGCGACCGCCGTCGACCGCAGGCGGCGCGGGCTGAAGGCCACGTCGGTGGCGTGGGGCCCGTGGGCCGGTCCGGGCATGGCGGCGGGCGGGACGGGGGAGCGCGTCCGGCGGCTCGGCCTGTCCGCGATGCCACCGGCCCTCGCACTGGCCGCGTTGCAGGACGCCCTCGACCGCGACGAGACGGCGATCGTCGTCGCGGACGTGGACTGGGCGCGGTTCCTGCCGCCGTTCACCGCGACCCGGCCCAGCGCACTGTTCCGCGACCTGCCGGAGGCACGACCCGTCGAGTCCACTGTGGACTTCGTGGCGGAAGCCCCGTCGCAGCGGGAGGTGATGGAGCTGGTGGCCGAGGTGCTCGGTCACGGGTCCGCCGCCCTGGACGTGGACCGGTCGTTCCGCGACCTCGGGTTCGACTCGCTCATGGCCGTGGACCTGCGCAACCGCTTGGTGGAACGCACCGGGCGCGCGTTGCCGGTGACCGTGGTGTTCGACCACCCGTCCATCGCCGCGCTCGCCGCTTCACTGGGGGACAGCGTTCCGGACGACGTGGTGCCCGCGGCCGTGTCGACGGACGAACCCCTGGCGATCGTGTCGATGGCGTGCCGGTTCCCCGGTGGTGTCACGAGTCCCGAGGACCTCTGGCGGCTCGTCGACGAGGGGCGGGACGCGATCGGGGACCTGCCGGACGATCGCGGTTGGGACCTCGGGAAGCTGTACGACGCCGACCCCGACCACGCGGGCACGTTCTACACCCGCGGCGGCGGGTTCCTGGCCGACGCGGGCGACTTCGACGCCGCGTTCTTCGGCATCTCACCTCGTGAAGCGCTGGCGATGGACCCGCAGCAGCGGTTGCTGCTCACCGCGAGCTGGGAAGCACTGGAACGAGCGGGCTTCGACCCGTCGGCGTTGCGCGGCAGCACGGGCGGCGTCTTCGTCGGCGTCGCGGGCCAGGGCTACGGCTCCGGACCCGCGGGCGAGGTCGAGGGGCACCTGCTCGCCGGCACGGTCACCAGCGTGGCGTCCGGCCGGATCGCCTACACGCTCGGCACCGAGGGCCCGGCCGTCACGGTGGAGACGGCGTGCTCGTCGTCCCTGGTGGCGCTGCACCTGGCGGGCCAGTCGTTGCGCTCGGGCGAGTGCTCGTTCGCGCTCGTCGGCGGTGCCGCCGTGGTGGCGAGCCCGGACCTGTTCGTCGAGTTCAGCAGGCAGCGCGGCCTGTCGGCGGACGGGCGGTGCCGGTCGTTCGGCGACGGCGCCGACGGCACCGGCTGGTCCGAGGGCGTCGGCGTCCTGGTCGTGGAACGGCTGTCCGACGCCCGCCGCCTCGGCCACCCGGTGCTGGCGCTGGTGCGCGGCAGCGCGGTGAACCAGGACGGCGCGTCCAACGGGCTGACCGCGCCGAACGGCCTCGCGCAGCAGCGGGTCATCCGGCAAGCACTGGCCAACGCGCGCCTGCGACCGTCCGACGTGGACCTGGTGGAGGCGCACGGCACCGGCACCACCCTCGGCGACCCGATCGAGGCGACGGCGCTGCTGGCCACCTACGGGCAGGACCGCGACCGGCCGTTCGGGCTGGGGTCGGTGAAGTCCAACATCGGCCACACCCAGGCCGCCGCCGGGATCGCCGGGATCATCAAGGTCGTCATGGCCATGCGGCACGGCGTCCTGCCCCGCACCCTGCACGCGACCGAGCCGTCCACGCGCGTCGACTGGACGGCGGGCGACGCCGTGCTGCTGACCGAACCGCGGCCGTGGGACGGGCCGCGGCGGGCGGGGGTGTCGGCGTTCGGCATGAGCGGCACCAACGCCCACGTGGTTCTCGAACACGTCCCGACCGAGGCCGTCGAGCCCGTGGCGGACGACGCGCTGCCCCTGCTGCTGTCGGCGAGGACTCCGCGCGCGGTGGACGACCAGGCCGTCCGGCTGGCGGACTTCCTGCGGGACGGCGGTTCCGCCCCGGCGGACGTGGCGCGGACGTTGGCGGCGAGGCCGCGGTTCGAGCACCGGGCCGTCGTGGTCGGCGACCTCGTCGGCTCGCTGGACACCGCGCCGAACGTGGTGCGCGGCCAGGCCACCGGTGGTGGCGTGGTGTTCGTGTTCCCCGGCCAGGGCACGCAGTGGACCGGCATGGCCCTGGGCCTGGCCGAGGTCGAACCGGTGTTCGCGGCACGGCTGGACGAGTGCGCGCGGGCGTTGGCGCCGCACGTGGACTGGTCGTTGCGGGACGTCCTGGGCGACGACTCGGCGTTGAGCCGGGTCGACGTCGTGCAGCCCGCCCTGTTCGCGGTGATGGTGTCGCTGGCGGCGGTGTGGCGGTCGTGCGGAGTCGAGCCCGCGGCAGTGGTCGGGCACTCGCAGGGCGAGATCGCCGCCGCCGTGGTGGCGGGAGCACTGTCCCTCGAGGACGGTGCGCGGGTGGTCGCCCTGCGCTCCCAGGCGATCCTGGCCATCTCCGGGCGGGGCGGCATGGTCGCCGTCGCCGCGGGCGAGGCCGTGACGCGGGAGCGGCTGGCCCGGTTCACCGGGCGGGTCGAGGTCGCGGCGGTCAACGGGCCGGACGCCGTCGTGGTGGCGGGGGAGCCGGAGGCGTTGGCCGAACTCGTCGCCGACTGCGCGCGGGACGGTCTGCGGGCCCGGTCCATCCCGGTCGACTACGCCGCCCACTCGGCGCACGTGGAACCGCTGCGCGACGAACTGCTCGCCGCGTTGGCGGGGATCACGCCCCGCGCCGCGGACGTGCCGCTGCTGTCCAGCGTGCGCGGCGAGTTCGTGGACGGCACCTCGCTCGACGCCGAGTACTGGTACCGCAACCTGCGTGAACCGGTCGGCTTCGGCGCGGCCACCGATCAGCTGATCACCCGTGGCCACACCGTGTTCGTGGAGGTCGGCCCGCACCCGGTGCTGGTCGCCGCGATCGAGGGCACGGTGGCGGGCAGGCCGGTCGCCGTGCTCGGCACCCTGCGCCGCGACGACGGGGGCCGCCGCAGGCTGCGGACCGCGCTGGCCGAGGCGTGGGTCGCGGGCGCCGACGTGGACTGGGACCCGATCACCGGGGCGGGGCGGCTGGTCGCGTTGCCGCCGTACCCGTTCCAGACCGAGCGGTACTGGCTGCCCGCGCCGGGCCGGTCGGGTGCCGCCCCGGCGCGGCGGCTCGCCTACCGGGTGGACTGGCGCGCGCTGCCCGACCCGGAACCGCGCACGCTCGACGGCTGGGTGGTGGTCACCCCGGCCGGGGGCCACCCCGCCGCGAACCTGCCCGGTGCACGGGTCGTGGCGGACCCGGCCGACATCGGGATGGCGGTGGGCGTCGTGTCGATGCTGCCGCCCGAGGCGACGCTGGACCTGGTGCGCCGCCTGGACCCGGAGACCCCGCTGTGGTGCGTCACGACCGACGCCGAGCACGACCCCGACCAGGCCCGCGTCTGGGGCCTGGGCCGGGTGCTCGGCCTGGAGCAGCCGGAACGCTGGGGCGGCCTGGTGGACCTGCCCGCCGAGGTCGACGCGGCGGTGCTCGACCGCCTCGCGGGCGTGCTCGGCGGGGACGAGGACCAGCTCCGCGTGCGGGCCGACGGCGTCCGGGTCCGCAGGCTGGTCCCGTTCGGCTCACCGCCGCGTGCCGAGCGGTCGTGGCGGCCCGGCCGGGTCGTGGTGCGGGGCGCCGACGCCGACCTCACGGCGGAGCTGACGGCCTGGTTCGACCGCAACGGCGTCGAGGGGGAGCCGGACACGGTCGTCCACGTACTCGGAGCTGAGCCACCCGCGGGCGTGCTGCCGGACGTGGAATTCACTGCCCTGGCAGCTTTTCCGACCGCCGCCGCGGTCGTCGTGCTGCACCCGCTCAACGGGTTGTGGGGCGCTGCCCGGCACGGCGCGGCCGGTGCCCGGTACGCCGGAGCGGCCGTGGCCGCGCGGGCGGCGGGGGAACGGGCCGTGGCGGTCGCGGTCGGCGGCTGGGAGCCGCGGCAGCGGGCGGTGGACGTGGACGACCTCATGGCCGCCGTGCGCCACGCCCTGGACCACGACCAGCCCGAGGCCGCCGTGCTCGACGTCGACTGGACGTCGGTCGTGGCCGCGGTGTCGTCGCCGCGCCAGCTGAACCTCCTCGCCGACCTGCCCGAGGCCCGCGAGGCCCGGCGGCGGGACGCCACGGGCGGTGACGGGCTGGCGGAGCGGCTGGCCGGGCTGTCCGGCGACGAGCAGTTGCGGACGGTGCTGGCCCTGGTCACCGAGCAGGCGGCGGCCGCTCTCGGGCACGGCGGGGCCGGTGAGGTCCGCGCCGACGCGCCGTTCGCCGCCGCCGGGTTCGACTCGCTGCTGGCCGTCCAGTTCCGCAACCGGCTGGTCGCGGCGACCGGGCTGGCCATCGCCGCGACGATCGTGTTCGACGAGCCCACGCCCGCCGCGCTGGCCAGGCACCTGCACGAACGGCTGTGCGCGCCGCCGGACCCGGTGGCGCTCGCGCTCGCCGAACTCGACCGCCTCACCGGTGTGCTGGACGGGCTGCCCGCCGACGAGCAGGTCGGTGCTCGGCTGCGCGCGCTGGTGCGGCGCTGGGACGAACGCGGCGGGCCCGCGCGCGGCGGCGAACTGGAGTCCGCCAGCGCCGACGAGTTGTTCGCACTGCTCGACACCGACTTCAGCACGGGCTGAGGGGAACGGAGAGGCATGACCGACGATCGGGTGATCGTGAAGTGCCTGGTGTGGGATCTCGACAACACGCTGTGGCGGGGAACGCTGGCCGAGGGCGACGACGTGGTCGTGCCGGAGGCGGTCCGGCGGGTGATCACCGAACTGGACGCGCGCGGCGTCCTCCAGTCGGTGGCCAGCAAGAACGACCACGACCTCGCGTGGGCCCGCCTGGAACGGCTGGGGCTGGCCGAGTACTTCGTCCTGCCGCGGATCGGCTGGGGCCCGAAATCGGCCTCGGTGAAGGACATCGCGGACCGGCTGAACTTCGCCGAGTCCACCATCGCGTTCGTGGACGACCAGCCCACCGAACGCGCCGAGGTCGCCTTCCACCTGCCCGCCGTGCGCTGCTACCCGGCCGAGCAGGCCGCGGACCTGGCCGGGCTGCCCGAGTTCAGCCCACCGGTGATCACCGAGGACTCCGCGCGCCGGCGAGGGATGTACCAGGCCGGGTTCCGCCGGGACGCCGAACGGGAGGGGTTCACCGGCCCGGACGAGGACTTCCTGCGCACGTTGGACCTGCGCATGTCCGTGGTGCGCGCCACCGAGCGGGAACTGGCCCGCGCGGCCGAGTTGACGTTGCGCACCAGCCAGATGAACGCGACCGGCGTGCCCTACGACGACGCCGCGCTGCGCGGGCTGATGGCAGATCCGGCGCACGAGGTGCTGGTCGTCTCCATGTCCGACCGGTTCGGGCCGCACGGCGCCGTCGGGATCGTGCTGCTGCGCCGGACTCCGGACGTGTGGCACCTCAAGCTGCTGGCCACGTCGTGCCGCGTCGTGGCGTTCGGCGCCGGGACCACCCTGCTCAACTGGATCGTGGACCGGGCCGCGCGGGCGGGTGCGCACCTGGCCGCCGACTTCCGGCCGACCGACCGCAACCGGATGATGGACATCGCCTACCGGTTCGCCGGGTTCGACGACGACGCCTGCGGGTGCCTGACAGCACTGGGGCCGTCGGCGGAGGGCGTGCTGCGGCTGCACCTGCTGCCCGAACCGCGGCCGGTGTCGCCGGTCGTGGCGCTCGACGCGGTCGACCTCGCCGCGGTGGCGGTGACCCGTGGCTGAGCAGGTGGACGTCTCCCCGGCGCTGGCCGGGTACGTGCGCGAGATGTCGCTGCGGGAGGACGAGGTCCTGCGCGAACTGCGGGAGCAGACGGCGGAACTGCCGGGCGGGCGCTCGTTGCAGGTGATGCCCGAGGAGGGCCAGTTCCTCGGGATGCTGGTGGGCCTGCTCGGCGCCCGGTCGGTGCTGGAACTGGGCACCTACACCGGGTACAGCACGCTCTGCCTGGCCAGGGCGCTGCCGTCCGACGGGCGTCTGGTGACCTGCGACATCACCCGGCGCTGGGCTGACATCGGCGTCCCGTTCTGGCGGCGGGCCGGGGTGGCGGACCGGATCGAGCTGCGGGTCGGACCGGCCGAGTCCACCCTGGACGCGATGCTCGACGGCGGTGAGGCCGACGGGTTCGACCTGGTGTTCGTCGACGCCGACAAGGCGGGCTACCCGGCCTACTACGAGCGCGCGGTGAGGCTGGTGCGGCCCGGTGGCCTGGTGGTGCTGGACAACACGCTGTTCTTCGGCCGGGTCGCCGACCCCTCGGTGTCCGATCCGGACACCGAGGGCGTGCGGAAGGTCAACGCCCTGATCCGCGACGACCAGTCGGTCGACGTCGTGCTGCTGACCGTGGCCGACGGGCTGACGCTGGTGCGGCGCAAGACCGCCTAGGCGGGCGGGGGACGCCGTCCCCCGCCCCTCAGGCCTCGTCGCGGAGCCGGACGACCAGCTCCGCCATCACCTTCACCGTGCGGAAGTTCGCCAGCTTCAGGTCCGCGCCCGCGATGGCGATGCCGTACCGCTGCTCCAGGTGCACCACCAGTTCCATCGCGAACAACGACGACAGCCCGCCCTCGCCGAACAGGTCGCGGGTGGCCGTCCAGCCCGTCTTCGTGCGGGTCTCCAGGAACTCGATCAACTCCTGCTCGATGGTGTCCGGGGTGGCCGAGACCGTCATGTGGTTGTAGGGCGCGGATACTCCCACCTCTTGATGGGGCGGGGAAGCGCCCGCTCCTCTCTCTGGAAGTGGGTTTGCGTGATCGTGCGGTATTGTTCAGGTCGTGAACGCGGGGGGAGTGAAGCGTTCGTTCAAGTATCGATTCCGTCCCTCAACCGAACAGGCCGAGCAGCTCGATCGCACCTTTGGCTGCGTTCGACTGGTCTACAACAAGGCACTGGAAGAACGCACCCGCGTCTACGCCACCGAGTCTCGATCGATGACCTACGTGCAATCGTCTGCTGCCTTGACAGCGTGGAAGAAAACCGACGAACTGGGATTCCTCAACGAGGTGTCCTGCGTACCGCTGCGGCACCTGCAAAGTGCGTACATGGCGTTCTACGCAAAGCGTTCCCGCCTCCCGACGTTCAAGTCGAAACGCAAGTCGCGAGCCTCCGCGGAGTACACCCGGTCCGGGTTCACCTACCGCGACGGGCGAATCACGTTGGCCAAGCAGACCGCGCCTTTGGACATCGTGTGGTCCCGGCCCCTGCCGGACGGTGTCGAGCCGACCTCCGTGACGGTGTCGCGGGACGCGGCAGGTCGCTGGCACGTGTCCATCCTGGTCACCGACCCGACTGTGCGACCTCTGCCCGCCGTTGACCGGGTGGTCGGGGTGGACGCGGGTATCGCCACCTTCGCCACGCTGTCCACCGGGAAGAAGATCGCCAACCCGCGTCATGAGCGTGCCGACCGCAGGGAGCTCGCGAAGGCGCAGCGTGCCCTGGCGAGGAAGGACAGGGGTGCGAACAACCGAGCGAAGGCTCGCTTGAAGGTCGCCAGGGTTCATGCTCGGATCGCCGATCGGCGGCGGGATCATCTGCACAAGCTGAGCACCCAACTCGTCCGTGAGAACCAAACGGTCGTGATCGAGGACCTCAGCGTGCGAACCATGGTGAAGAACCACAGGCTGGCCCGCGCTATCAGTGATGCCGCTTGGTCGGAGTTCCGATCGATGCTGGAGCACAAGGCAGGCTGGTACGGCCGGACTGTGGTCGTGGTTGATCGGTGGTTCCTGTCGTCGAAGCTGTGCTCCGACTGCGGGATGCGGGTCGAGTCGCTGCCCTTGGAAGTCCGGGAGTGGACGTGCCGGTGTGGTGCTGTGCATGACCGAGATGTGAATGCCGCCAGGAACATCCTCGCCGCCGGGCTGGCGGAGAGGTAAAACGCCTGTGGAGGGCCGGTAAGACCCGAACCGCGTCAGTGGGGATGGCACAGCTCGGCGAAGCAGGAACGCCGGATCGCGAGATCCGGAATCCACGCCCTTCAGGGCCGTGGAGGATGTCAAGGCAGCGCCTCTTCGTACTCGTAGAAACCGCGACCGCTCTTGCGGCCGTGGTGACCGTCGCGGACCTTCGCGAGCAGCAGGTCGCACGGGCGGCTGCGCTCGTCGCCGGTGCGCCGGTGCAGGACGTCGAGCGCGTCGACCAGGTTGTCGATGCCGATCAGGTCGGCGGTGCGCAACGGGCCCGTCGGGTGGCCGAGGCAGCCCCGCATCAGTGCGTCGACGTCGTCCGCCGACGCGACCCCCTCCTGCACCAGGCGGGCCGCGTCGTTGATCATCGGGTGCAGCAGCCTGCTGGTGACGAACCCCGGCGAGTCGCGCACGACGATGGGCGTGCGGCGCAGTTCGCCGAGGAACTTCCGCGCCGCCGCGACGACGTCGGCCGCGGTGCGCGCGCCGGGGACCACCTCGACCGTGGTGATCAGGTAGGCGGGGTTCATGAAGTGCGTGCCCAGCAGGTCCTCCGGTCGGGACACGGCGTTCGCCAGTTCGTCGACGGGGATGGACGAGGTGTTGGAGATCAGCGGCGTCCCGGCGGGTACGGCCGCGGACACCTGGGCCAGCACGTCGGCCTTCGTGGCCGGGTCCTCGACGACGGCCTCGACCACCGCGACGACCTCCGTGCCGGACAGGGCGTCGGCGAGTGAGGTGACCGAGGTGAGCGCGCCCGGTGGTGTGTCGGGGGGAGCGGCGCCGAGCAGCGCCGCGGTCCGCAGGTTGCGGGCGATGGCGACCTCGGCCCGGTCGAGCACCGCGCGGTCGACGTCCACCAGCGTCACGGGGACGCCGTGCGCGAGGGCGAGCGTGGTGATGCCGGTGCCCATCACGCCCGCGCCGACGACGACGAGCGGAGGACCCCCCTCGCGTGCCGCGGCCGTCACGGGACCTCCCTGCGTTCGATCCGGGTTCTCGCGGCCATCGTCGGACACCGCCGCTAGCGTCCCGATAGCGCCGTCCCGCCGCTAGGGCGGCGCTATCGCGGCCGGCTAACCTCCCCGACCGGCAGGCCGGGTCACCGTTCCGCCCGCCCGGCGATCACTGGAAGAGGACACCGTGGACACCACTCGGGCCGAGCCGGTCGACTACCCGTTCAACCGCGCCGAAGACCTCGAACTGGACGAGCGCTACGCGCGGGCACGAGCGGGCCGCAAGCTCGTCCGCGTCACGATGCCGTACGGCGAGGAGGGGTGGCTCGCCACCCGCCACGAGGACGTGCGGATCGTGTTGGGGGACCAGCGGTTCAGCCGCGCCGCCGCCGCGGCGGCCGGACTGGCCGAGCCGCGCACGTCACCGCAGACCGTCGGTCCCGGCGTGATCCTGTCGATGGACCCGCCGGAGCACTCCCGCGTCCGCAGGCTGGCAGGCAAGGCGTTCACCCACCGCAACGTGGAGGCGTTGCGCCCCAAGGCGAAGCAGGTCGCGAACGAGCTGGTGGACCGGATGGTCGAGCGCGGCGCGCCGGTCGACCTGATCGAGCACTTCGCGTCACCGCTGCCCGTCGCGGTGATCTGCGACCTGCTCGGCGTGCCGGTGGCCGACCAGCACCGGTTCCTCGTCTGGTCGGAGGTGTTCGCCTCGTCGACCACGCTGTCCGCCGAGGAGACCCAGGAGCACCTGGGCAGCCTGGTCGCGTACATGTCGGAGCTGCTGCGGCAGCGCCAGGAGGAGCCCGCCGACGACCTGCTGAGCCGCCTGGTGCTGGCGCGCGACCAGGACGACCGGTTCACCGCCGAGGAGATCCTGAGCTTCGCGATCGTGCTGCTGGGCGCCGGGCACGAGAACATCACCAGCCAGATCCCCAACTTCGTCCACACGCTGCTGCGCCACCCCGAGGAGCTGGACCGGCTGCGAGCGGACCCGGCGCTGGTGCCGCAGGCCGTGGAGGAGCTGATGCGGTTCGTGCCGCTCGGCCTCGGGCCCGTGCTGGCCCGGTACGCGACCGAGGACGTCGAGGTCGGCGGTGTCCTGGTGCGCGCCGGGGAACCCGTGGTGGCGTCGCTGGGCTCGGCCAACCGCGACGAGGACGTGTTCGAGCGGGCCGACGAGCTGGACCTGACCCGGAAGCCCGGCCCGCACGTGGGGTTCGGCCACGGCCCGCACCACTGCCTCGGCGCGGCGATGGCGCGGATGGAGATGCAGGTGGCGCTGGAGACCGTGCTGGAACGGTTCCCGGAGCTGCGGATCGCCGTTCCCGAGGACGAGCTGAAGTGGCGCGTCGGCACGTTCATGCGCAGTGTCGTGGAGCTGCCCGTCGCGTGGTGACGTGAACGGGGCGGAGGCTCGCGGGCACCCGCCCCGTTCCGCGGTCACCAGGCGACCGGAAGGGCCTCCACGCCGCGGATCAGCACGCCCTCGCGCCACTTCAGCTCCTCCGGCGGCACGGCCAGCCGCAGGCCGGGGAAGCGGCGCAGCAGCGTGCCGAGGGTGACCTGGAGGTCCAACCGGGCCAGTTGCGCGCCGATGCAGTGGTGCGGCCCGAACCCGAACGTCAGGTGCTGGATGTTCGCCCGGTCCAGGTTCAGCACGTCCGGGTCGGGGAACACGCCCGCGTCGCGGTTGGCCGACGCGATGTCGGCCACGATCGTCTCGCCCGCCCGCACGGTGACGTCGCCGAACTCCACGTCCTCCGTGGCGACCGAGCCGAACGCGCCGCCGGAGTTGATCGGCACGTGCCGCAGCAGCTCCTCCACGGCCTGCTTGATCAGCTCCGGGCGTTCGCGCAGCTTCGCCAGTTCGTCCGGTGTGGTCAGCAGCGTGTAGGTGAAGTTGAGGACGGTGTTGAGGATCGTCTCGTGCCCGCCGACGAGCAGGGCCACGGCCAGCGACGCCAGTTCCAGCTCGCTGAGCCGGTCCTCGCCGTCCACCGCCGTCACCAGCGTGCTCAGCACGTCGTCGCCCGGCTCGGCGCGTTTGGCCACGACCAGTTCGTTGAGGTAGCCCAGGAACTGGGTGATCGACTGCTGCGCCTCGTCCGAGGTGAACACGCCGGACATGATCGTCTCGGTCAGCACCCGGAAGTCGGCGCGGTCGGCCTCCGGGATGCCCAGCACCTCGCAGATCACCATCACCGGCAGCGGTTCCGCGACGAACTTCTTCAGGTCGGCGGGCGACCCGTGCGCGACCATGTCGTCGAGCAGGCCGTCGACGATCTCCTGCACGCGGGGTCGCAGCAGTTCGACGCGCCGCACGGTGAACGCCTTCGCCATGAACCGCCGCACCCGCGTGTGGTCCGCGCCGTCCATGGTCAGCACCGACCCGACGGGTGGCGTGCCGGGCACCATCCGCGGCGCCGCCTCCCCGAGTTCGGCCGACGCCGCGCGGCTGAACCGCGGGTCGGACTGGGCGGTGCGGACCGACGCGTGCCGCAGCGCCAGCCACGCCTCGCCGCCGTAGGGCATCCGCACCCTGGCCACCGGCGCCTCGTCGCGGGCCTCGCGGTACCACGGGTCCGCGCTCAGCCTGCTGGTGTCGCCGACCGGGTACTGCGGCGTAGTTCCTTGTGCGCTCATGCGATTCCTCCCGGGCCAGTCGGTCCCCGAGGCGGCCCGCGCCGGATCGTCACGTCCGGTCGCCCGCGCCGCGTCCACGCGGCGGCCCGGTCCATCGGGTGACCTCGGCCGTGATGATCGGCCATCGGCGCTATCGTCCCGATAGCGCCGTCGGCCCCCCGCGTTGTCGCTGGTGAAGGGCGATATTTCCGCGCTATGCCCCGTTCCTAGCTTGGGCTGGGTCCTCCGGGACCACCGAGTTCCGCGCGGAAGTCGAAGACGGGGTAACGACATGTCCTGGCACGCGGGCGACCACTTCGGGACGGTGTGAACGCATGGCCGAGGACGAGAAGCTGCTCGGGTACCTGCGTCGCGCGATGGCGGAACTCGCCGACGCCCGCACGAAGGTGCGCGACCTGGAGGCCGAGTCCGGTGAGCCGATCGCGATCGTCGCGATGAGCTGCCGCTACCCCGGCGGCGTCCGTTCTCCGGAAGACCTGTGGGACCTGCTCGCCGAAGGCCGGGACGCCATCGCCGAGTGGCCGGACGACCGCGGCTGGAACACCGCCGAGTTGTACCGCCCCGGACCTCCCGTGCCGGGCAAGACCTTCTGCCGCGACGGCGGTTTCCTCGGCGACGCGGGCGACTTCGACGCCGGGTTCTTCGGCGTGTCCCCGAACGAGGCCCTCGCGATGGACCCGCAGCAGCGGCTGGTGCTGGAGACGTCCTGGGAGGTGGTGGAACGGGCCGGGATCGCGCCGTCGTCGTTGCGCGACAGCCGGACCGGCGTGTTCCTCGGCGCCATCGACAACGGCTACGGCTCCGCCGTGTTCGACGTCCCCGCGGGCGCGGAGGGGTTCCTGGACACCGGGACGCACACCAGCGTCGCGTCCGGCCGGGTCGCCTACGCGCTCGGGCTGCGCGGTCCGGCGATCACGATCAACACCGCCTGCTCGTCGTCGTTGGTGGCGCTGCACCTCGCGGCCCGCGCCCTGCGCGCCGGGGACTGCGCGCTCGCCATCGCGGGCGGCGTCACGGTCATGCCCGTGCCCGACCCGTTCGTCTCGTTCAGCCGGCAGGGCGGTCTCGCCCCGGACGGGCGCTGCAAGGCGTTCGGCGCCGGGGCCGACGGCACCGGCTGGTCCGAGGGCATCGGCCTGGTGCTGCTGGAGAAGCTGTCCGACGCCCGGCGCAACGGTCACCGCGTCCTCGCGGTCGTCCGGTCGAGCGCGGTCAACCAGGACGGCGCAAGCAACGGCCTGGCCGCGCCGAACGCCACCGCGCAGCGCGAGGTCATCCGCGACGCGCTGGCCGCCGCCGACCTGGCGCCGATCGACGTGGACGTCGTGGAGGCGCACGGCACCGGCACCCGGCTCGGCGACCCGATCGAGGCCGGGGCGCTGCTGGCGGAGTACGGCCGCCACCGCGAGGCCGACCGTCCACTGTGGCTCGGATCGCTGAAGTCCAACATCGGCCACACCTCCGCCGCCGCGGGCGTCGGCGGTGTGATCAAGATGGTGCAGGCGCTCCGGCACGACCTGCTGCCGCGCACGCTGCACGCCGACGAGCCGTCGCCGTTCGTGGACTGGTCGGCGGGTGAGGTCCGGCTGCTGTCCGAGGCCCGCCCCTGGCCCGCGTCCGACCGACCGCGCCGGGCGGGCGTGTCGGCGTTCGGGATCAGCGGCACCAACGCGCACGTGATCCTCGAAGAGGCCCCGGCGGTCGAGCCCGCCGAGGTCGTCGACGCCGACGGCGTGGTGCCGTGGGTGCTGTCGGCCCGGTCCGCCGCGGCCCTGCGCGCTCAGGCCGCCGCCCTGTCCGCGTGGCTGCCCGCGAACGCCGGTGCGCGGCCCGCGGACGTGGCCGCGTCGCTGGCGGGGACCCGGTCCGCGTTCGAGCACCGGGCCGTGGTGGTCGGGCGGGACGCGGCGGAGTTCGCCGCCCGGCTGGACGTCCTCGCCGGAGGTGGGATTCCCGCCGACGGTGCCGTGCTCGGCACCGGATCGGCGAAGGCCGGTGACCGGGTGGTGTTCGTGTTCCCCGGTCAGGGGTCGCAGTGGGTCGGCATGGGCGTGGAGCTGCTGGAGTCGTCGCCGCTGTTCGCGGAGCGGATGGACGAGTGCGAGCGGGCGTTGGCGCCGTTAGTGGACTGGTCGTTGCGCGAAGCCCTGGCCGATGAAGCCCTGCTGCTGCGGGTGGACGTGGTGCAGCCGGTGTTGTGGGCCGTGATGGTGTCGTTGGCGCACCTCTGGCGGTCGGTGGGGGTCGAGCCGTCGGCTGTGGTGGGGCATTCGCAGGGTGAGATCGCCGCCGCCGTGGTCGCCGGGGCGTTGTCGTTGGAGGACGGCGCACGGGTGGTCGCGTTGCGCAGCAAGGCGATCGGGCGGTTGGCCGGGCGGGGCGGGATGGTGTCGGTCGCGGCCCCGGTCGCCGAAGTGGAGGCGATGCTCGGCGCCGGGGTGTCCATCGCGGCGGTCAACGGGCCGGGCGCGGTGGTCGTGTCGGGCGGGTCGGCCGCGTTGGAGGAGTTCGTCGGTCGCTGCGGCACGCTGCGGGTGCGGCGGATCCCGGTGGACTACGCGTCGCACTCGGTCGTGGTGGAGGAGATCCGCGACGAGCTGGCCGAGCTGCTGCGGGACGTGACGCCGCTCGTGCCCGTGATCCCGTGGTGCTCCACGGTGACGGGGGAGTGGGTGCGCGACGCCGTCGCGGACGGCGGCTACTGGTACCGCAACCTGCGCGACCGGGTGCGGTTCGACGACGTGGTGCGGAACCTGGTCGGTGACGGGTTCGGCGTGTTCGTCGAGCCCAGCGCCCACCCCGTGCTCACGCTCGCCGTGCGCGACACCGCCGAGCGGGCCGGTGCGGACGTCGCCGCCGTCCCCACCCTGCGACGCGACCAGGGCGGGCCGGACGCCTGGGCCCTCGCGCTCGGCGAGGCGTGGACCGCCGGGGTGGCGGTCGACTGGTCCGCCGTGCTGCCCGCCGGGGCGGTGCCCAGCGCGGACCTGCCGACCTACGCGTTCCAGCGCAAGCGCTACTGGCTGCCGATGAAGTCCGCAGTGGACGCTCCGGCGGGTGGTGGCCCGGACGACTGGGGCTACTCCGTCGCCTGGACCCCCCTGGACGTCCCGGCGGAGGCCGGGCCCGACGGCCCGTGGCTCGTCGTCACGCCACCGGACCTGGACGCCGACGTGCTGGCCACCGTGCTCGCCGCGGTCGGCCCCACGGCGGTGCCGGTCACCGAGGTCGACCGCGACGCGCTCGCGGGCGCGGTCGGCGTGCTGTCCCTGCTGGCCCTGGACGAACGCCCGCACCCCGACCACCCGTTCCTGCCCGACGGCATCGCGAAGACCCTCGACCTGGTCCAGGCCCTCGACGGCACCACGCCGCTGTGGTGCGTCACCAGGGGCGCGGTGACGACCGGCGCCGACGACCCGGTGACCAACCCCGCCCAGCAACTCGCCTGGGGCCTCGGCCGGGTCGCCGCGCTCGAACACCCCGAACGCTGGGGCGGCCTCGTCGACCTGCCCGCCGTGCTCGACGCGTCCACCGCGCCGCTGCTGGCCAAGGCCCTCGCCGGAGCGGGCGCCGAGGACCAGGTCGCGGTCCGGTCCGGAGGCCTGTCCGTGCGACGCCTGGTGCGCGGCGGCCTGCCGGTGGACGTGGACTGGCGGCCTCGGGGCACCACGCTGATCACCGGCGGCACCGGCGGGATCGGCGTTCAGCTCGCCGAGTGGCTGGCGGGTCGCGGCGCTGCACGCGTCGTGCTGCTGAGCAGGCGCGGCACGGTCTCGCCGGACCTGGTCGACCGCGTGGCCGCCCTCGGCACGGAGGTGAGCGTGGTGGCGTGCGACGTCGCCGACGCCGACGCGTTGCGCGCGACGGTCGCCGCGCTGCGGGCCGACGGGCACGACATCGGCACCGTCCTGCACGCCGCCGCGTCCGGTGAGCTGGTGACGTTGCGCGACACCGACGTGGACGAGTTCGCCGACACCCTGCGCGCCAAGGTGGCGGGCGCGGTGAACCTGGACGCGGAGTTCGGCGACGACGTCACCGACTTCGTGCTGTTCTCGTCCATCTCCGGCGTGTGGGGCAGCTCCGTGCACGGCGCCTACGCGGCGTCGAACGCCTTCCTCGACGGCCTCGCCGAGCACCGCCGCGGCCGTGGACTGGCCGCCACGTCGATCGCCTGGGGCATCTGGGACCCCGCCGAAGGCGGTGGCATGGCAGCCGAACTCGCCGAGGACCGGCTGCTGGCCCAGGGCATCCCGTTCATGGATCCCGCCGCGGCGCTCGTCGGGCTCGGCCGGATCCTCGGCGGCGACGCCGCGCTGACGATCTGCGCGGCGGTGGACTGGACGCGGTTCGCGCCGGTGTTCACCTCCGCGCGGCCCAGCCCGTTGATCGGCGACCTGCCCGAGGTGCGGCGGGTGCTGGGCGGGCGGACCGGGGAACCCGACGACGGCGACGACGTCGCCGCCGGGCTGCGGGACCGGTTGCGCGGGCTGTCGGCGGCCGACCGGCTCGACGCGGTGGCCGGGCTCGTCCGCGACCAGACCGCCGGGGTGCTGGGGTACGGGTCGCCGGACGAGATCGCCGACGGGCGCGCGTTCCGGGACCTGGGCTTCGACTCGCTGACCGCGGTGTCGATGCGCGACCGGCTGGCCACCGTGACGGGTCTGCCGTTGCCGGTGACGGTCGTGTTCGACCACTCCAGCGTCGACGCGCTCGCACGGCACCTGGTCGACAAGCTGTTCGGCGGCCAGGACGACACCGTGCTGCCGACGGTCGCGTCCGACGACACCGACCCGGTCGTCATCGTGGCCATGAGCTGCCGGTTCCCCGGTGACGTGCGGACGCCCGAGGACCTGTGGCGGCTCGTCGCCGACGGCCGCGACGCCTACACGGACCTGCCGCTCGACCGGGGCTGGGACGTCGACGGCCGGTACGACCCCGACCCGGACCGCCCCGGCCACAGCTACGTGCGCGGCGGGTACTTCCTGCACGACGCCGACCTGTTCGATCCGGGCTTCTTCGGCATCTCGCCGCGCGAGGCGCTGGCGATGGACCCGCAGCAGCGGTTGGCGCTGGAACTCGCGTGGGAGTCGTTCGAACGCGCCGGGATCCAGGTCGACGGCCTGCGCGGCACGCCGGTCGGCGTGTTCGTCGGCGCGGCCTACCAGGGGTACGGCGGTGATCCGGCGCGGGCCGACCCGACCGTCGAGACGCACATCGTCGCGGGCATCTCCACGAGCGTGCTGTCCGGCCGGGTGTCCTACGCGTTCGGGTTGGAGGGTCCGGCGATCACCGTGGACACCGCCTGCTCGTCCGGACTCGTCGCGCTGCACCTGGCCGCCCGGTCGGTGCGCGCGGGCGAGTGCTCGCTGGCGCTGGCGGGCGGTGTCACGGTGATGGGCGCGCCGCTGGCGTTCGGCACCTACAGCAGGCAGCGGGCGCTGGCCGTGGACGGCCGGTCGAAGGCGTTCGCCGACGGGGCCGACGGGTTCGGCATCGGCGAGGGCGCCGGTTTCGTGCTGCTGGAACGGTTGTCGACCGCCCGCGCGGCCGGTCGGCGGGTGCTCGCCGTGCTGCGGTCGAGCGCGGTCAACCAGGACGGCGCCAGCAACGGGCTCACCGCGCCGAGCGGTCTCGCGCAGCAGCGCGTCATCCGGCAGGCCCTCGCGGGCGCCGGGCTCGCACCGGCCGAGGTGGACGTGGTGGAGGCGCACGGCACCGGGACCAAGCTCGGCGACCCGATCGAGGCGCAGGCCGTGCAGGCCGTCTACGGGCGGGACCGCGTCCGGCCGCTGCTGCTCGGGTCGGTGAAGTCCAACATCGGCCACACCCAGGCCGCGTCCGGGCTCGCGGGCGTGATCAAGATGGTGCTGGCGTTCGAGCACGGCGTCGTGCCGGGCACCCTGCACGCCGGGACGCCGTCGCCGTTCGTGGACTGGGCGTCCGCGCCGGTCGAACTGGTCACCGAGGCCCGCGAGTGGGAGACCGGTGGACGACCGCGCCGGGCCGGTGTGTCGGCGTTCGGGCTGAGCGGCACCAACGCGCACGTGATCCTGGAGCAGGCCGCTCCGGACGCCCTCGCGGAGCCCTCGGCGGCGGGTCCGGTGGCGTGGGTGCTGTCCGGCCGCACGCCGGAAGCGCTGCGGGAGCAGGCTTCGCGGCTGCTGGCCGTGGACGGGGCCCCGGCCGACATCGCCCGGTCGCTGGTGACGACGCGGACCGCGTTCGACCACCGCGCCGCCGTGGTCGGCGAGGACGTGGAGGACCTCACGGCCGGGCTGCGGGCGGTGGCGGCCGACGAGTCCGCGACCGGTGTGGTCCGCGGTGTCGTGGGCAAGCGGGGGAAGACCGTGTTCGTGTTCCCCGGCCAGGGCGTCGAGTGGCTGGGCATGGGGCTGGACCTGGCCGAGCGCTACCCGGTGTTCGCGGACCGCCTGCGGGAGTGCGACACGGCGTTCCGCGCGCACGTGGACTGGTCGGTGCTGGACGTGCTGCGCGGTGACGGGCCGGGACTGGACCGGGTGGACGTGGTGCAGCCCGCGCTGTTCTCGGTCATGGTGTCGCTGGCCGCGCTGTGGACGTCGCTCGGCGTGCGGCCGGACGCGGTGGTGGGGCATTCGCAGGGCGAGGTCGCGGCGGCCTGCGTCGCGGGCGCGCTGTCGTTGGCCGACGCCGTGGCGGTCGTGGCGCTGCGCAGCCGAGCGCTGCGGGCGACGAGCGGCACCGGCGGCATGATGTTCGTCCTCCGCCCGCGCGACGAGGTGCTGGAGCGGCTCGCGCCGTGGCCGGGCCTGTCGGTGGCCGCGGTCAACGGCGAGTCGGCCGTGACGGTCGCGGGTGACGTGACGGCGCTGGACGGGTTCGGCGCGGCGCTCGCCGAGGACGGCGTGTGGCGGTGGGTCGTGCCCGGCGTCGACTTCGCCGCGCACTCGCCGCAGGTCGAGTCCCTGCACGGGGAACTGCTGACCCTGCTGGCGGGCATCCGGCCGCGGCGGTCGGAGGTGCCGTTCTACTCCACGGTGACCGGCGGGCCGCTGGACACCGACGGGCTGACGCCCGAGTACTGGTACGACAACCTGCGCCACCCGGTGGACTTCCTCGCCGCCGTGCGGTCGCTGCTCGCCGACGGGCACCGCACGTTCGTCGAGTGCAGCGCCCACCCGGCCCTGCTGACGAACGTCGAGGAGATCGCCGAGCACGCGGGCGAGGCGGTGACCGCCGTCGGCACGCTGCGCCGGGACGACGGGGGACCGGTCCGCCTGCTCACGTCGTTGGCGGGCCTGCACGTCCGTGGCGGCACGGTGGACTGGCCGTCCGCGCTGCCGACCGGACGACCGGTGCCGCTGCCCACCTACGCCTTCCAGCGCGAGCGCTACTGGCTGCCGCCCGCCGCGGCCCCGGCCACCGGTCAGTCCGCTGTGGAGCGCCGCTTCTGGGACGCCGTGACCAGCGGCGACGGCCTGCCCGCCGAACTCGACTCGCTGCGCCCGGCCCTGCCCGCGCTGGCCGACTGGTACCGGGGCGGTCGTGACCGGGCGGAGGTGGACTCCTGGCGCTACCGCACCGCCTGGCAGCCGCTGACCACCGGCTCCCGGCGCCTGTCCGGCACCTGGCTCGTGCTGCTCCCCGAAGGCGACCCGCAGACCGTGCTGCTGGACGCCGTGCGGGCCCGCGGCGCGTCCGTGGTGACCGCGGAGGTCGACGACGACCGCACGACCGTGGCCGACCGCGTCCGCCTCGCGACCGCCGACGGCGCTCCCGTCGGCGTGCTCTCGCTGTGCTCGCTCGACCACGCCGAGGCCGAGGCCGGGCTGCTGCGGGCCGTCGCGGTGGTCCAGGCCGTCGCCGACGCCGGTGTCACCGCACCGCTGTGGTGGGCCACGCGGGGCGCGTCCGCCGACCCGGCGCAGGCGATGCTCTGGGGTCTCGGCGTCGTGGCGGGGGTGGAGCACCCGAGCCGCTGGGCGGGGCTGGTCGACCTGCCGTCCGAAGTGGACGGACGAGCGGCCGACCGGGTCGCGGGCGTGCTCGCCGACGCCGGTGGCGAGGACCAGGTCGCCGTGCGCGCGTCCGGCGTGTTCGGCCGACGCCTGCACCGCGCCCCGGCACCGACCGGCGAGGGCACGCCGTGGCGGACCGACGGCACCGTGCTGGTCACCGGCGGCACGGGGGCGCTCGGCGGCCACGTCGCCCGCTGGCTCGCCGGGCTCGGCGCCCGGCACCTGCTGCTGGCGAGCCGGAGCGGCCACGCCCCGGAGGACCTGCTGCGGGACCTGGACGACCTCGGCGCGCGGGTCACGGTCGTGGCCTGCGACGCCGCCGACCGCGACCGGCTGGCCGAGGTGCTCGCCGCCGTTCCGGCCGACGCCCCGCTGACCGCCGTGTTCCACCTGGCCGGGGTCCTGGACGACTCCGTCATCGGCGCGATCACCCCCGACCGGGCCCGCGGCGTGCTGCGGCCCAAGGTGGTCGGCGCCCGCAACCTGCACGAGCTGACCCGTGACCTCGACCTGTCGGCGTTCGTGCTGTTCTCCTCCCTGGCCGCCACGCTCGGCGGCGCGGGCCAGGCCGTCTACGCGGCGGCCAACGCCTACCTCGACGGCCTCGCCGAGCAGCGGCGCGCGGAAGGCCTGGCCGCCACCTCGGCCGGCTGGGGCCTCTGGGCGGCGGACGGCCTGGCCGGTGGCGCGGTCGGTGAGCGGATCGCCCGCGACGGCCTGCCCGCCATGCCGCCGGAACGGGCGCTCGCCGCGTTGCGGCGGTCCCTCACCCTGGGCGACACGAGGGTGGTGATCGGCGACTTCGACTGGCAGCGCTACGCCCACGTCTACACCACGGCCCGCCCGACGCGGATGTTCGCCGACCTGCCCGAGGCGGTCGTGCCGGACGCCGTGAAGCCCGCGCTGACCGCCGTGGCCGCGGCCGAACGGGACCGGCTGCTGCTGGACCTGGTGCGGAGCACCGTGGCCGACGTCCTCGGGCACGCCGACGCCACCGCGGTCGACGTGCACCGCGCGTTCCAGGACCTCGGGTTCGACTCCGTCACGGCCGTGGAACTGCGCAACCGCCTGGCCGAACGCACCGGCCTCGCGCTGTCGGTGACGCTGGTGTTCGACCACCCGTCCGTCGAAGCGCTCGTCACGCACCTGCGGACCGGGCTGGCGGGCGACGACGAGCCCGCCGCCGCCCCGGTGGCGCGGGAGGCCGCGACCGACGACCCGATCGCCATCGTCGCGATGAGCTGCCGCTTCCCCGGCGGCGTCAGCACCCCGGAGCAGTTCTGGGACCTGCTCGACAGCGGCACCGACGCCATCTCCGACTTCCCGACCGACCGCGGCTGGGACCTGACCGGCCTGTTCGGCGACCGCGCGGGCCAGACGTCCGCGCGGCAGGGTGGGTTCCTGCACGACGCCGCCGACTTCGACCCCGCGTTCTTCGGCATCTCCCCGCGCGAAGCGCTCACCATCGACCCGCAGCAACGCCTGCTGCTGGAGACCGCGTGGGAGGCACTGGAACGCGCGGGCATCGACCCGGAGTCGTTGCGCGGCAGCGACACCGGCGTCTACATCGGCTCCAGCCACCACGAGTACGGCTCGCGGCTGACCGAACCGGCCGAGGAGTACGAGGGCTACCTGGGCATCGGCAGCGCGGGCAGCGTCTCGTCGGGCCGCATCTCCTACGTGCTGGGCCTGGAGGGACCGGCCGTCACGGTGGACACCGCGTGCTCGTCGTCGCTGGTCGCACTGCACATGGCCGTCCGCTCGCTGCGGACCGGCGAGTCGTCGCTGGCCCTGGTCGGCGGGGCGACGATCATGGCCACGCCCACCACGTTCGTCGAGTTCAGCAGGCAGGCCGGGCTCGCCACCGACAGCCGGTGCAAGCCGTTCTCCGCGAGCGCCGACGGCACCGCGTGGGGCGAGGGCATCGGCATGGTGCTGGTGGAACGGCTGTCCGACGCGCGCCGCAACGGCCACCCCGTGCTCGCCGTCGTCAAGGGCACCGCCGTGAACCAGGACGGCGCGTCGAACGGCCTCACCGCGCCGAACGGGCCGTCGCAGCAGCGGGTCATCCGCGCCGCGCTGGCCGACGCCGGGATCACCGCGGGCGACGTGGACGTGGTGGAGGCGCACGGCACCGGCACGAAGCTGGGCGACCCCATCGAGGCGCAGGCCCTGCTGTCCACCTACGGCCGCGACCGCGAGACACCCGTGCTGCTCGGCTCGGTGAAGTCCAACATCGGCCACACCCAGGCCGCCGCGGGCATGGCGGGCGTCTTCAAGGTCGTGCTGGCGCTGCGCCACGGCGTCGTGCCCGCGACGCTGCACTTCGACGCGCCCAGCCCGCACATCGACTGGACCGCCGGGGCGGTGCGCGTCGTCGCCGAACGCACGCCGTGGCCCGCCGTCGACCGACCGCGCCGAGCGGGCGTGTCCGGCTTCGGCGTGAGCGGCACCAACGCGCACACCATCATCGAGCAAGCCCCGGACCTGCCCGGCGTCGTGGAGGCACCGGTCGGCTCCGGGACGGTCGCGTGGCCGCTGTCGGCGCACAGCCCGGAAGCCCTGCGGGCCCAGGCCGCCCGCTTGCTGGACGCGCTGGCGGGTCAGGACCTCGACCCGGCCGACGTCGGGTTCTCGCTGGCCACGACCCGTGCCGCGCTGGAGCACCGGGCGGTGGTCGTCGGCGGCGACCGTGACGAACTGGTCGAGCAGGTGGCCGCGCTCGCCGAGCACGGCGAGGCGTGGGACGGCGTGCGGGCCGTGGCGTCCCGCACGGGCCGCACCGCGTTCCTGTTCCCCGGCCAGGGCAGCCAGCGGTCGGGCATGGGCGTCGGGCTGCACGCGGCGTTCCCCGTCTACGCCGACGCGTTCGACACCGTCTGCGCCGCGTTCGAGCCGCTGCTGGACCGGCCGCTGCGGGACGTCGTGTTCGACCCGGACCCCACGTCCCTCGACCGCACCGAGTACACCCAGCCCGCGCTGTTCGCCGTGGAGGTCGCCCTCTTCCGGCTGCTGGAGCACTGGGGTGTGCGACCGGACTTCCTGCTGGGCCACTCGATCGGCGAACTGGCCGCCGCGCACGTGGCGGGCGTGTTCTCGCTCGCCGACGCGGCCGTGCTGGTCGCCGCGCGCGGGCGGCTGATGCAGTCCGCTCGCGAGGACGGGCTGATGGTGTCGGTGCGGGCAGGCGAGGCCGAGGTGGTCGCTTTCGGTGCCGCCGTCGACATCGCCGCCGTCAACGGCCCCACCGCGACCGTCGTGTCCGGCGACGAGACCGAGGTGCTGGCCGTCGCCGCGCACTTCAGCGGGCTCGGCCGCCGGGTCAAGCGGCTGCGCACCAGCCACGCCTTCCACTCGGCGCACCTGGACCCGGTGCTCGCCGCGTTCCGCGAGGTCGCCGAAGGCCTCGCGCTGCACGCGCCGACCGTGCCGATCGTGTCCAACGTGACCGGCGCCCTGGCCGAGGACATCGCGACCCCCGGCTACTGGGTCGAGCACGTCCGCCGGGCCGTCCGGTTCGCCGACGGCGTCACGACCCTGGTCGGCCACGGCGTCACGACGTTCCTCGAACTCGGCCCGGACGCCCAGCTCACGGCGCTCGTGCCGGAATCGCTGCCCGCCGACGACACCGACCGCGCCGCGATCGCCGTGCTGGACCGGCGGCGGTCCGAGGAGCGCTCGGCGATCACCGCGCTGGCCCACGCCCACGCCAGGGGAATCCGGGTCGACTGGGCCGTGCTGCCCGGTCGCCGGGTCGACCTGCCCACCTACGCGTTCCAGCGCCGCCGCTACTGGCTGGACGCGCCGCCCGGTTCGGGTGGCGCGGTCGCGGTCGGGCTCGACGCCGTGGCGCACCCGTTGCTGGGCGCGGGAGCCGAACTGCCCGAGACCGGCGGGCACCTGTTCTCCGCCCGCGTCGGCACGGCCACGCAGCCGTGGCTCGCCGACCACGGGGTGTTCGGCACCGCCGTGTTCCCGGCGACGGCGTTCCTGGAACTGGCCGTCCGCGCGGGTGACGAGACCGGCTGCCCCCGCGTGGTGGAGCTGACCCTGGAAGCGCCGCTGACCCTGCCGCCGTCCGGTGGGGCCGACCTGCGGCTGACCGTGGCCGCGCCCGACCAGGCGGGGCACCGCACGCTCACCGTGCACGCCCGCACCACGCCCGGTGGACCGTGGACGCGGCACGCGCGCGCGGTGCTCGGCGGGCCGGTGCCCGTGGCGGACGTCGACCTCGCCGAGTGGCCGCCGTCCGGCGCCGAACCGGTGGACGTCTCCGACCTCTACGACCGGCTCGACGCGGGCGGGTTCGCCTACGGGCCCGCCTTCCGCGGCCTGAACGCCGTGTGGCGGCGGGGCGACGAGGTGTTCGCCGAGGCCCGGCTGCCCGAGGACCGGCTGCCGGAGGCCTCGACGTTCGCGCTGCACCCGGCGCTGCTGGACAGCGCGCTGCACTCGCTCTCGTTCAGCGTCCTCGCGGGTCGGGACGGCGGCTGGCTGCCGTTCGCGCTCGGCGGTGTCCAGGTGCACGCGTCCGGAGCGGGGTCGGTGCGGCTGCGGCTGGTGCCGAACGGCCGGGAGTCCGTGGCGGTGCACGTGGCCGACGCGGCCGGTCTGCCGGTCGCCACCATCGACTCCCTGGTCCTGCGGCCGGTGTCGGCCGACCGGGTGCGACCCGCGGTCGTGCTCGACCCGCTGTACCGGATGGTGTGGCAGGACCTGCCGACCGGTGCGCAGGACGTGGCGGACGCGGAAGTCGTGGACCTGCCCCGGATCGCGGACCCCGACGACCTGCCCGCCGCCGTGCACGCCGCGACCACCAGGACGTTGGCGCTGCTGCGGAACCGGCTGGCCGACCGGACGACGACCCGGCTGGTGCTCGTCACGCACGGCGCGATCCCGGCCGAGGTGGGCGACGACGTGCCGGACCTCGTGCACGCCGCCGTCTGGGGCCTGGTGCGCACCGCGCAGACCGAGCACCCCGGCCGGTTCGTGCTCGTGGACACCGACGACGACCCGGCCTCGGACGCCGTGCTGGCCGACGCGGTGGCCTCCGGTGAACCGCAACTGGTGCTGCGCGGCGGAGTCGCGCGGGCGGGCCGCTGGATCCGCTCCGAGGACCCGGCGGGCGACGCGGGCTGGGACACCTCCGGCACCGTGCTCGTCACCGGCGGCACGGGTGGCATCGGCGCCGAGGTGGCCCGTCACCTCGTGACGGCGCACGGTGTTCGGCACCTGGTGCTGGTGAGCCGGAGCGGTCCGGACGCCGAGGGGGCGGCCGAGGTGGCCGCGCTCGACGCGGACGTGCGGATCGTCGCCTGCGACATCGCCGACCGGGAAGCGTTGGCCGCGTTGGTGGACAGCCTGCCCGACGGGCCGCTGGCCGGGGTCGTGCACTGCGCGGGCGTGGTCGCGGACGGGCTGCTGGAGACCCTGACGGACGAGCAGGTGGCGACCGCGTTGCGCCCGAAGGTCGACGCCGCCGCGCTCCTGCACGAGCTGACCGCGTCCCGACGGCCCGCCCGGTTCGTGCTGTTCTCCTCGATCGCCGCGGCGTTCGGCGGGGCGGCGCAGGCCAACTACGCGGCGGGCAACGCGTTCCTGGACGGGCTCGCCCACCGGCGTCGGGCCGTCGGGCTGCCCGCCCTGTCGATCCAGTGGGGCCTGTGGGCCACCAAGCGCGGGATGAGCGGTCAGCTGACCGACGGAGACCTGCGCCGGATCGCCCGCGGCGGCATCGTGCCGTTCACCGTGGCCGAGGGGCTGGCGCTGTTCGACCGGGCCGTCGCCGCGGACCTGCCGGTCGTGGCGCCACTGCGGCTGGACACCGCCGCGCTGGCCGGGCAGGACGTGCCCGCGTTCCTGCGGGGGCTCGTCCCGGCCGTGCGGCGCACCGCCTCCGCCGTGCGGGAGGACACCACCGACCTGGCCGACCGGTTGCGGTCGTTGACGCCCGAACGCCGTCGCCGCGCGGTGCTGGACCTGGTGCGCGTCCAGGTCGGCACGGTGCTGGGCGCACCGGGCGTGACCGTCCCGGCGGGCAAGGGCCTGCTGGACCTCGGGTTCGACTCGCTGACGGCGGTCGAGCTGCGCAACCGGCTCGCCTCGGCCACCGGCCTGCGGCTGCCCGCGACGCTGCTGTTCGACCACCCGACGGCGGGCGCGATCGCCGATCACCTGGTGGCCGAACTCGTGCCAGCCGACGTGGCCGAACCGCTGCCCGCAGACGTGGACGAGCTGGTCAGCGCGCTGGACGTGACCAGCGACGACGAGCTGTTCGAGCTGATCGACAACGAACTCGGCACCTCGTGACGGGTGCCCGCGAAGTGCCGACCGTGAGGACTCCCGTGAACGAGAACAAGCTCCGCGACTACCTCAAGCGCGTGACGGCGGACCTCCAGCGCGCCAAGGCCCGGCTGCGCGAGGTCGAGGACGGCACCGGCGAGCCGATCGCGATCGTCGCGATGGGCTGCCGCTACCCCGGCGGCGTGACCAGCCCCGAGGAGCTGTGGGACCTGGTCGCGGGCGAGGTCGACGCGGTGACCCCGTTCCCCGCCGAACGCGGGTGGGCGATCGAGGGCACGGGCGCGTTCGTCGACGACGTCGCCGGGTTCGACGCGGACCTGTTCGGCATCTCGCCGCACGAGGCGCTGGCGATGGACCCGCAGCAACGGCTGCTGCTGGAGACCGCGTGGGAGGTGTTCGAGCGGGCCGGGATCGACCCGACCTCGTTGAAGACCAGCAAGACCGGCGTGTTCGCGGGCGTGCAGTACCAGGACTACGCGTCCCGGCCGCTGGCCGTGGCCGACGAGGTCCGGCCGTACCTGGGGCAGGGCGGCTCGGACAACATCGTGTCCGGCCGCGTCGCCTACGCGTTCGGGCTGGAGGGCCCGGCGGTCTCCATCGACACGGCGTGCTCGTCGTCGCTGGTCGGCATCCACCTGGCCGCGCAATCGCTGCGGTCGCGCGAGAGCGACCTGGCGCTCGCGGGCGGTGTCATGGTGATGTCGACCGACGCCGCGTTCGCCGAGATGTCCATCCAGGGCGGTCTGGCCGCCGACGGCCGGTGCAAGTCGTTCTCCTCCGGCGCCGACGGCACGGGCTGGGGCGAGGGCGTCGGCCTGCTGCTGCTGGAACGGCTGTCCGACGCGCGCCGCAACGGGCACCCGGTGCTCGCGGTGATCCGCGGGTCCGCGGTGAACTCCGACGGCGCGTCGAGCAGGCTCACCGCGCCGAACGGTCCCGCGCAGCAGCGGCTGATCCGCACGGCGCTGGCCGGGGCCGGGCTCGCACCGGCCGACGTGGACGTGGTGGAGGCGCACGGCACCGGAACGCCGCTGGGCGACCCGATCGAGGCCCAGGCGTTGATCGCCACCTACGGCAAGGACCGCGAACGGCCGTTGCTGCTGGGATCGCTGAAGTCCAACATCGCCCACACCCAGGCGGCGGCCGGGGTCGGCGGCGTGATCAAGATGGTCCTCTCCATGCGGGCCGGGATCGTGCCCGCGACCCTGCACGTCGACGAGCCCACGCCGTCCGTGGACTGGTCCGACGGCACCGTGCGGCTGGTGACGTCGGCCGAGCCGTGGCCCGAGACCGGTCGTCCGCGCCGGTCCGCCGTGTCGTCGTTCGGCGTGAGCGGCACGAACAGCCACGTCATCCTCGAACAGGCACCGGAGGTCGACCCGGAACCCGGTGGCGCCGTGGACGGTTCCCCGGTCGCCTGGGTGCTGTCCGGTCGCACGGAGGCCGCGTTGCGCGGTCAGGCGGGGCGGCTCGCGGAGTTCCTGGGCGACTCGACCGCGCGGGTCGTCGACATCGCGCACTCGCTGGCCTCCACGCGTGCCGCGCTGGAGCACCGGGCGGTGCTGGTCGGCGCCGACCCGGCCGAGTTCCTGGCCAAGCTGACCGACCTGGCGGCGGACTCGCCGTCGGCCGACGCGGTTCGCGGGGTGGCGGCGGGTGACGCGCCGGACGTCCTGTTCGCGTTCCCCGGCCAGGGGACGCAGTGGGCGGGCATGGCGGTCGAACTGCTGGACACGTCCCCGGTGTTCCGCGACCGGCTGGTGGAGTGCGCCGACGCGCTGGCCCCGCACGTGGACTGGTCGCTGCCGGAGGTGCTGCGCGGCGAAGGCCCCGGCCTGGAGCGGGTGGACGTCGTGCAGCCCGTGCTGTTCGCCGTGATGGTGTCGCTGGCGGCGCTGTGGGAGTCCTGCGGGATCACCCCGGCCGCCGTGATCGGCCACTCGCAGGGCGAGATCGCCGCCGCCGTGGTGGCGGGCGCACTGTCCCTTGAGGACGGTGCGAGGGTGGTCGCGTTGCGCAGCAAGGCCTTGACGGCGCTGAGCGGCGCGGGCGGGATGATGTCCGTCGCCCTGCCCGCGGACGAGGTGCCGCTGACGGGAGACCTGTCGCTGGCGGCGGTGAACGGTCCGTCGTCGGTGGTCGTGTCGGGTGACCCGGCCGACCTGGTGGCGCTGCGGGACCGGCTGCACGGCCGGGACGTCCGCGCCACGATCCTGCCGGTCGACTACGCGTCCCACTCCGCGCACGTCGAGCGGATCGAACGCGACCTGCTCGACGCGTTGGACGGCGTGGCCCCGGTGTCGTCGGACATCGCGTTCTACTCGTCGGTGACCGGCGGCCTGCTCGACACCGCCGGGCTCGACGCCGCCTACTGGTACCGGAACCTGCGGCAGACCGTGGAGTTCGAGCGGGCCACACGGGCCGCGCTGGCCGACGGCCACGGCGTCGTGCTGGAGGTCGGCCCGCACCCGGTGCTCACCAACGCGGTGCAGGAGACCGCCGAGGCGGTCGGGTCGGCGGTGGCCCTCGGCTCGCTGCGCCGCGACGACGGCGGCCCGCGCCGGGTGCTCACGACGCTCGGCGAACTGCACGCCGCAGGCGTGGTCGTGGACTGGGCCGCGGTGCACGCCCCGCACGCGCCGCGGGTGATCGCCCTGCCCACGTACGCCTTCCAGCGCAAGCACTACTGGCTGGAGACCGCGCCCGCGACCGGCGACCTCCGCGCCGCGGGGCTGGGCACGCCGGACCACCCGCTGCTCGGAGCCGTCGTGTCCGTCGCGGACGGCGACGGCGTGCTGTTCACCGGGCGGCTGTCCCGCCGCACGCACCCGTGGCTGGCCGACCACGCCGTCGGCGACGCGGTCCTCCTGCCGGGGGCCGCGCTGCTGGAACTCGCGATCCGCGCGGGCGACCAGGTCGGCTGCGGCCGGGTCGAGGAGCTGACGCTCGAAGCGCCGCTGCTGCTGCCCGACGACGGGCCGGTGACCATCCAGGTGGCCGTCGGCACGCCCGACGAGCAGGGTCGTCGACCGCTGACCGTGTTCGGCCGCACCGGCGACGACGACTGGACCCGGCACGCGGGCGGCGTCCTCGCCCCGACCCCCGCCGTCGCACCAGCCACCGCCACGGCGTGGCCGCCCGCCGGGGCCGAGCCGATCGACGTGTCCACGCTCTACGACGACTTCGCGGCCGTGGGGTTCCACTACGGGCCCGCGTTCCAGGGCCTGCGGGCCGCGTGGCGACTGGGCGCGGAGGTGTTCGCCGAGGTCGAACTGCCCGAGGACCACCGCGGCACGGCCACCGCCTACGGCCTGCACCCGCTGCTGCTCGACGCCTCCCTGCACGCCTCCGGCGCCGGGTCGACGCCCGCGGGCTGGCTGCCGTTCTCGTGGTCCGGCGTCACGCTGCACGCCTCGGGCGCGGCGGCCCTGCGGATGCGCCTGACCCCGGCCGGTCCGTACGGCTTCGCGCTCGACGCCCGTGACGGCGCGGGCGCCCCCGTGCTGACCGTCGACTCGCTGCTGCTCCGCCCGACCCCGGCCGGTGGCCTGAAGACCGGCCGCGACCCGGTGCGCGACGCGCTGTTCCGGTTGGACTGGGTGCGGCTGCCCGGCACCGCCCCGGCCGCCGGGTGGGCCGACCTGCCCGACGTGGCACCGATCGTGGTCGCCCGGATCGCCCGACCGGACGCGACCGACGTCGTCGCCGCGACCCACGACGCCGTGCGAGAAGCCCTGGAGCTGGTGCGGACCTGGCTGGCCGACGAGCGGTTCCGCGACTCGCGGCTCGTGGTCGTCACGCACCGGGCCGTCGCCGCGCACGACGACGAGGACGTGCTCGACCTGCCCGCCGCGGCGGCTCGCGGCCTCATCCGCTCCGCCCAGTCCGAACACCCCGACCGGTTCGGGCTGCTCGACCTCGACCGCGACACCGACCTGGCCGTGGGACTCGGCGCGTTCGGCGCGGACGAGGACCAGGTCGCCGTGCGCGGGGGAGAGGTCCTCGTGCCGCGCCTGACCCGCACCCCGGCGGGCGCGCGGGCCGCGTGGGACCCGGACGGCACGGTGCTGATCACCGGCGGCACGGGCGTCCTCGGCGGCATCGTCGCCCGGCACCTGGTCGTCGAGCACGGCGTCCGCCACCTCGTGCTGACCGGACGCTCCGGCGGCGCGGCCGACCTGGTGGCCGAGTTGGCCGAACTCGGTGCCACGGCCACGGTCGTCGCCTGCGACGTCGCCGACCGGGCCGCGCTCGCCGACCTGGTCGACCGGTACCCGCCGACCGCCGTCGTGCACGCGGCGGGCGTGCTGGACGACGGCGTGGTCACCTCGCTCACCGCGGATCGGCTCGGGCCCGTGCTGCGGCCGAAGGTCGACGCCCTGGCGCACCTGGACGAGCTGACCCGCGACCTGGACCTGTCGGCGTTCGTCCTGTTCTCCTCCGGCGCGGGCGTGCTCGGCGGCGCGGGCCAGGGCGCCTACGCCGCCGCCAACGCGTTCGTGGACGGCTTCGCGCGGCACCGCCGGGCCCGCGGTCTGCCCGCGGTGTCCGTGGCGTGGGGGCTGTGGGAGACGCGCACCGGCCTCACCGGCCACCTCGACGACGCCGACCTGCGGCGGATCGCCGCCTCCGGCCTGCCGCCGCTCTCCACCGACCTCGGCCTCGCGCTCTTCGACTCCATTGTGGATGGTCCCGCGTTCGTCGCCGCTATGCCGGTCGACGTGGCCGCGCTGCGCGACCAGCCGGTCGCCCCCGTGCTGCGGGCCCTGGTCCGCACGCCGGTCCGCCGCCCGCTCGCGGCGTTGGCGGGCGACACCGCGTCCGGCCTGGTGCGCGACCTCGCCGCGCTGCCCGTCGACGGACGCGTCCGGCAGCTCTCCGAGACCCTGCGCGGGCACGTCGCCGCCGTCCTCGGCCACGGCTCCGCGGACGACGTCGACGCCCGCCGCGCCTTCCGCGACCTCGGGTTCGACTCGCTGGCCGCCGTGGCGCTGCGCAACCGACTGGCCGCGGCCACCGGCCTGCGGCTGCCCGCGACGCTGGTGTTCGACCACCCGTCCCCGGCCGAACTCGCCGTCCACCTGCTGGAGCGGCTGTTCGAGGACGCGGCCGACGCCCCGGCCGTCCCGACCACCGCCGTGACGGCCGTCGACGGCGACCCGATCGTCGTCGTGGCGATGGGCTGCCGCCTGCCCGGAGGCGCCGACACCCCGGAACGGTTCTGGGGCCTGCTGTCCGACGAGGCCGACGCGGTGTCGGAGTTCCCGCGCGACCGCGGCTGGGACGTCGACGGGCTCTACCACCCCGATCCCGACCACCCCGGCACGACCTACACCCGTGAAGGCGGGTTCCTGGTCGACCCGGCCGACTTCGACCCCGCGTTCTTCGGCATCTCGCCGCGCGAGGCCATGGCCACCGACCCGCAGCACCGGCTGCTCCTCGAAGTCACGTGGGAGGCGTTCGAACGCGGCGGCATCGACCCGGACTCGTTGCGCGGCAGCGACACCGGCGTGTTCGCGGGCGTGATGTCCAACGACTACACGCTCCGCCTCGACCGCGTCCCCGAGGAGGCGGTGGACTTCGTCGGCCTCGGCAACTCCCCGAGTGTGCTGTCCGGCCGCGTCTCCTACACGTTCGGCTTCCAGGGCCCGGCGATCACCGTGGACACGGCGTGCTCGTCGTCGCTGGTGGCCATCCACCTCGCCGCGCAGGCCCTGCGCAACGGCGAGTGCTCGCTGGCCGTCGCCGGTGGCGTCACGGTCATGTCCACGCCGCTGCTGTTCGTGGACTCCAGCCGGACCCGCGGCCTGGCCTCCAACGGTCGGAGCAAGGCGTTCGCCGCGTCGGCCGACGGCGTCGGCATGGCCGAGGGCGCGGGCGTCGTGCTGCTGGAACGGCTGTCCGACGCGGTCCGCCGCGGCCACCCGGTGCTCGCCGTCCTCAAGGGCAGCGCGGTCAACCAGGACGGCGCGTCCAACGGTCTGGCCGCCCCCAACGGCGCCGCGCAGCGCCGGGTCATCCAGCAGGCGCTCGCCTCGGCGGGCCTCTCTGCCGACGACGTGGACGCGGTCGAGGCGCACGGCACCGGCACCCGGCTCGGCGACCCGATCGAGGCGGGTGCGCTGCTGGCCACCTACGGCCGCGGCCGCACGGGCGACCCGCTGTGGCTGGGGTCGGTGAAGTCGAACATCGGCCACTCCCAGGCCGCCGCGGGCGTGTCGGGCGTGATCAAGATGGTGCTCGCCCTGCGCCACGCCACGCTGCCGCGCACCCTGCACGTCGACGCCCCGACGCCTGAGGTGGACTGGACGTCCGGGGCCGTGGAGCTGCTGACCGAGGCCCGTGCCTGGCCACCGAACGGGCGTCCTCGCCGAGCGGGCGTGTCGTCGTTCGGGGTGAGCGGCACCAACGCGCACGTGATCATCGAGGAGTTCCCCGAACCCGCGCGCGTCCCGGCCGCTGCCCCGGACCTGCTGGCGTTCCCGCTGTCGGCCCGCGGTCCCGAGGCGTTGCTGGCGCAGGCCGACGCCCTGCGCGAACACGTCGAACGGCACCCGGACCTGGCTCCGGTCGACGTCGCGTTCACCCTCGCCACCGGACGGGCGCTGTTCGACCACCGCGCCGTCGTGATCGGCGCGAACCGCGACGACCTGCTCCGCGGCCTCGCCGAGGTCGCCGGTCAGGGTCCCGCCACCACCACGACGGGCAGGCCGGTGTTCGTGTTCCCCGGCCAGGGGTCCGAGTGGGCGGGCATGGGGCGTGACCTGGCCGCGGCGCACCCCGTGTTCGCGGCACGGCTGCGCGAGTGCGATGAGGCGTTCCGCCCGCACACCGGCTGGTCGGTGCTGGACGTGCTGACCGAGGTCGACGGTGCGCCGAAACTGGACCACACGACCGTGGTGCAGCCGGTGCTGTTCTCGGTGATGGTGTCGCTGGCCGCGCTGTGGCGCTCGTACGGCGTCGAGCCCGCCGGGGTGGTCGGCCACTCGCAGGGCGAGGTCGCCGCGGCCGTGGTCGCGGGTGTGCTGCCGTTGGCCGACGCGGCCCGGATGCTGGTGCTGCGCAGCACGTTGCTCGCCGCGGAACTGGTCGGCAAGGGTGTCATCGCCGTTGTCGCGTTGCCCGCCGAACGGGTGCGCGAAGACCTGGCGCCGTGGGGTGATCGTGTCGTGGTGTCCGGCATCAACGGGCCGACTGCCACGTCCGTCTCCGGCGACACCGAGGCCGTCACCGCCCTGGTCGCCGGGTGGAAGGCCGCGGGGGAGCGGGCGAGGGTCGTCCCGGCCAGCGGCGCCACCCACAGCCCGCAGGTCGAACCCGTGCGCGGACCGCTGCTCGACGCCCTGTCGTCCCTGCGCCCCACCGACGGCGAGGTGCCGTTCTACTCCACGGTCACCACCGAACCCATGCCCGGCACCGCGCTGGACGCCGGCTACTGGTTCGAGAACGCCCGCCGCCCGGTCGACTTCGTCGGCACCGTCCGGCGGCTGCTCGCCGACGGGCACGACCTGTTCATCGAGTGCAGCCCGCACCCCACGCTGGTCTCGGCGCTCGTCGAGATCGCCGAGGACGCCGGGAGCGACGCGGTCGCCCTCGGCTCGCTGCGCCGGGACGACGGAGCGGCGGACCGGTTCCTGACGTCGTTGGCGGAGCTGCACGTGCGCCGCGGCCCGGTCGACTGGACGCGGGTCGTCACCGGCGGCAGGCACGTGGAGCTGCCGACCTACCCGTTCCAGCGCCGCCGCTACTGGCTCGAATCCGCCCGCACCTCCGGTGATGTCCGGTCGGTCGGGCAGGCCACGGCCGACCACCCGCTGCTCGGCGCGTCGCTCGCGCTCGCCGAGCAGGACGGCCTGCTGCTCACCGGACGGCTGTCCACCGGCACCCACGAGTGGCTCGCCGACCACGCCCTGGGCGGCACGGTGTTGTTGCCCGGCACCGCTTTCCTGGAACTGGCCGTCCGCGCGGGCGACCAGGTCGGCTGCGGCCGGGTCGACGAACTCGTGCTGGAAGCGCCGCTGCTGCTGCCCGAGCGCGGCGGCATGGCCGTGCAGGTCGTGGCAGGCGCACCGGACGGCACGGGCGCTCGCACGGTCCACGTCCACGCCCGCCCCGACGACGCTCCCGACGACTTCCCGTGGACCCGGTACGCCTCCGGCGTCCTGATCCCCGACGAGCCCACGCCGACGGCCCCGTTCAGCGCGTGGCCGCCGCCGGGCGCGGAACCGGTGGACGTGGCCGCCCACTACACCGCCGCCGAAGGCACCGACCACGCCTACGGGCCCGCGTTCCGGGGTCTGCGAGCGGCGTGGCGGTCCGGCGACGAGGTGTTCGCCGAGGTCGCGCTGCCCGAAGGCCTGGTCGGTGAGGCCGAGGAGTTCGGCCTGCACCCGGCGCTGCTGGACGCCGCCGTCCAGGCGACCGCGTTCGGCGACTTCTTCGACGGCGACGACCGGTTCCGGCTGCCGTTCTCGTGGTCCGGCGTGTCCCTGCACGCCGTCGGCGCGACCGCCCTGCGGGTGCGGATCCGCGCGGCAGGCTCGGAGGCCGTCGCCCTCGACGCCGTGGACGAGTCCGGCGCGCCCGTCGTGTCCGTGGACTCCCTGGTGGCGCGGCCGTTCTCGGCCGACCAGCTGAGCGCGGACGACTCGGCACTGCGGGACTCGCTGTTCCGCGTCGAGTGGTCGTCGGCGTCCACAGAGGACACACGGCCGGTCGTGGTCGTCGGCACCGGGCTCGCCGTGCCAGGCGCTCGGGTGCACGCCGCGCTTGCCGAGGTCGTGGACGTGCCCGAGGTGGTCCTGTTGGCCCCGACCGGCGGTGACGTCCGCGACGGCCGGGTGCTCGTGGCGTTGCGGGAGTGGCTGGCCGACGAGCGGTTCGCCGCCGCCCGGCTGGTCGTGGTGACCCGCCAGGCCGTGGCGACCGCCGAAGGCGACGACGTGGACCTCGCCCAGGCCCCGCTGTGGGGGCTGGTCCGGTCCGCGCAGTCGGAGCACCCCGGCCGATTCGGCCTGCTGGACGTCGACGGCGTCGAGGTGCCCGCCGCCGTGGCGGGCTCGGCGGAACCCCAGCTCGCGCTGCGCGGAGGCACCGCGCTCGTGCCACGGCTGGTGCGCGCTGCGTCCGGTGGACGGCTCGTGCCGCCCGGACAGCGGCGGACGTGGCGGATCGAGCACACCGGTCGCGGCACGCTGGAGAGCCTGGCCGTCACGACGTACGCCGAGATCACGCCCGCCGAGGGCGAGGTGCGGATCTCCGTGCGGGCCGCGGGCGTGAACTTCCGCGACGCCCTCAACGCGCTGGGCATGATGCCCGCCGAAGCGGCCGGTCCGCTGGGCGTCGAGGGCTCGGGTGTGGTCGTCGAGACCGGGCCCGGTGTCACGGACCTGCGGCCCGGCGACCGGGTGTTCGGCATCTTCCACGCGTTCGGCACGTCCGCCGTGATCGACCGGCGACTTGTCGCGCCGATGCCGGACGGGTGGACGTTCGAGCAGGCGGCGGTGGTCCCGGCGGTGTTCCTCACGGCCTACTACGGCCTGGTGGACGTCGCCGACCTGCGTGCGGGCGAGTCGGTGCTGGTGCACGCCGCCGCGGGCGGTGTCGGCATGGCCGCCGTGCAACTGGCCCGCCACCTCGGCGCCGAGGTCTACGGCACGGCGAGCCCGGCGAAGTGGGACGCGACCGGCCTGGACGAGGCGCACCTGGCGTCGTCGCGGACCCTGGAGTTCGAGCAGCGGTTCGGGACCGGTGTCGACGTCGTGCTCAACGCGCTGGCCGGGGACTTCGTGGACGCGTCGCTGCGGCTGCTGCCGCGCGGCGGCCGGTTCGTCGAACTGGGCATGACCGACGTCCGCGACGCCGCCGAGGTCGCCGCGACCCACCCCGGCGTCCGGTACCGCGGGTTCGGGCTCAGCGAGGCCGGTCCCGAGCGGACCCAGGAGATGCTGCGGGAACTCCTGTCCCTGTTCGAGTCGGGCGCGCTGCGGCCGTTGCCGCTGCGCACCTGGGACGTCACCCGGCTGCCGGAGGCGTTGCGGCACATCAGCCAGGCCCGGCACGTCGGCAAGGTGGCCGTGCGGCTGCCGCGGCCGTGGGACCCCGACGGCACGGTGCTGATCACCGGGGCCACGGGCGCCCTCGCCGGGCAGGTCGCCCGGCACCTGGTCGCCGACCGCGGGGTGCGGCACCTGCTTCTGCTCTCGCGCACGGCGTCCGCCGCGACGGACCTGCGGGACGACCTGGTCGCGCTGGGCGCGGACGTCGTGCTGGCGGACTGCGACGTGGCCGACCGCGACGCGCTCGCCCGCGTGCTGGCGGACGTCGACCACCCGTTGACCGCCGTCGTGCACACCGCCGCCGTCCTCGACGACGGCCTGCTCGCCGACCTCACGCCGGACCGGCTGGACGTCGTCCTGCGGGCGAAGGCGGACGGCGCTCGACACCTGCACGACCTCACGGCGCACCTGGACCTGGCCGACTTCGTGCTGTTCTCCTCCGGGGCGTCGGTGTTCGGCAGCCCCGGCCAGGCGAACTACGCCGCCGCCAACGCGTTCCTCGACGGCCTGGCCCAGCACCGCCGCGCACGGGGGCTGCCCGCGCGGTCGATCGCGTGGGGCCTCTGGCGGGACAGCGGCGCGGCGACCGGTCTCGACCGGACGCACCGCTCCGGCGTCCGAGCCCTGTCCACGGCCGACGGCCTCGCCCTGTTCGACGCCGTGGTGGACGAGGCGCTGGTCGTCGCCGTGGGACTGGACACCTCCGGGCGGGCCGAGGCCGACGTGCCGCCGTTGCTGCGCGGGCTGGTCGTCGCGAAGCGCCGCCGCAGCACGGGGGCCGCCGCGACGGACCTGTCCGCGTTCGCGCGGAAGCTGGCCGCGTTGACCACCCCCGAGGCCGACCGGCTGCTGACCGACCTGGTGCGGTCCACCGTCGCCGTGGTGCTCGGGCACCCGTCCGCCGACTCGGTGCCGGTCGACACGGCGTTCCGCGACCTCGGCGTCGACTCGCTGACCGCCGTGGAACTGCGCAACCGGCTGTCCGCGGCCACCGGTCTGCGGCTGCCCGCGACACTGGTGTTCGACCACCCGTCGGCCCTCCGGCTCGCCGCGCACCTGCACACGACCGTTCTGGGCAAGACCGCGCTGGGCACGGCCGACCGCGTCGCGCCGCCCACCGCGACCGTCGTCACCGGCGACGACCCGGTCGTCATCGTCGGCATGGGCTGCCGCTACCCCGGCGGCGTGAGCACCCCCGCCGAGCTGTGGGACCTGCTGCGCGCGGGCGGCGACGCCGTCGGCCCGCCGCCCGCCGACCGCGACTGGGACCTCGACGCGCTCTACTCGGGCTCCGACCTGGAACACCGAATCGCCGAAGGCGCGTTCCTGCACGACGCCGCGGGTTTCGACGCGGACTTCTTCGGCATCTCACCGCGTGAAGCGCTCACCATGGACCCGCAGCAGCGGCTCCTGCTGGAGACCACCTGGGAGGCGCTGGAACGCGCGGGCATCGACCCGTCGAGCCTGCGCGGCTCCTCGACCGGCGTGTTCGTCGGCCTGAGCAGCCACGACTACCTGATGCTGGTGGCCAGGTCCGACGAGGCCGCCGCCGGGTTCGTCGCCACCGGCAACTCCGGCAGCGTCGCGTCCGGCCGCATCGCCTACGCGCTCGGCCTTGAAGGTCCGGCGGTCACCGTGGACACGGCGTGCTCGTCGTCGCTGGTTGCGATCCACCTCGCGGCGCAGGCGTTGCGCTCCGGTGAGTGCGTGCTGGCCCTCGCGGGCGGCTCGACGGTCATGGCCGCGCCGGACGGCCTGCTGGAGTTCGGCGAGAAGGGCGGGCTGGCCGCCGACGGGCGGAGCAAGGCGTTCAGCGACCGGGCGGACGGGTTCGGCGTCGCCGAGGGCGTCGGCGTGGTGCTGCTGGAACGGCTGTCCGACGCGAAGCGCCTGGGCCACGACGTCCTCGCGGTGGTGCGGGGGTCGGCGGTCAACTCCGACGGGGCGTCCAACGGGCTGACCGCGCCGAACGGGCCGTCGCAGGAACGGGTGATCCGGCAGGCCCTGGCCGTCGCCGGGCTCACGCCCGCGGACGTGGACGTCGTGGAGGCGCACGGCACCGGCACCCGGCTCGGTGACCCGATCGAGGCAGGCGCGCTGCTGGCCACCTACGGCCAGGACCGCGACGGCGACCCGCTGTGGCTGGGATCGGTCAAGTCGAACATCGGGCACACGCAGGCCGCCGCCGGTGTGGCGGGCGTGCTGAAGATGGTGCTGGCCCTGCGGCACGAGGAACTGCCGCGGACGCTGCACGTGGACGAGCCCTCGTCCGAAGTGGACTGGACGGCAGGCGCGGTGTCGCTGCTGGCCGAGCCGGTGGCGTGGCCGCGGTCGGCACGCCCTCGCCGCGCGGGGGTGTCGTCGTTCGGCATCAGCGGCACCAACGCGCACGTGATCATCGAGGAACCACCCGTCGCGGACGAACCCGCCGTGGTGTCCGGAGTGCTGCCGTGGGTGCTGTCCGCCCGCAGCGCCGAGGGGCTGCGGCAGCAGGCACGGCAGCTGGCCGACTGGTCCGGTGAGGCGAGCACCGCCGACATCGGCCTGTCGCTGGCGGCCGGTCGGACGGCGTTCGAGCACCGGGCCGTGGTGGTCGGCCGCGACCGGGACGAGCTGCTGGCCGGGGTCGAGTCGATCGCGAGCGGTGGACTCGGGCCCGGTGTCGTGAGCGGAACGGCGTCCTCGCACGGCCGGGTGGTGTTCGTGTTCCCCGGTCAGGGGTCGCAGTGGGTCGGCATGGGTGTGGAGCTGCTGGAGTCGTCGGCGGTGTTCGCGGAGCGGATGGCGGTGTGCGAGCGGGCGTTGGCGCCGTTCGTGGACTGGTCGCTGCGCGACGCGCTGGCCGACGAGGTGCTGCTGCTGCGGGTGGACGTGGTGCAGCCGGTGCTGTGGGCGGTGATGGTGTCGCTGGCCGCGGTGTGGCGTTCGGTCGGAGTCGAGCCGTCGGTCGTCGTCGGCCACTCGCAGGGCGAGATCGCGGCGGCCGTCGTCGCCGGGGCGTTGTCGTTGGACGACGGCGCACGGGTGGTCGCGTTGCGGAGCAAGGCGATCGGGCGGTTGGCGGGTCGGGGCGGAATGGTCTCGGTGGCGGCTTCGCTCGGCGAGGTCGAGACGCTGCTCGGTGAAGGCGTGTCGGTCGCGGCGGTCAACGGGCCGACGTCCGTCGTGGTGTCGGGCGAGACGGCCGCGTTGGAGGAGTTCGTCGGCCGGTGCGGGTCGTCGCGAGTGCGGCGGATCGCCGTGGACTACGCCTCGCATTCCGCCGTGGTGGAGGAGATCCGCGACGAGCTGGCCGAACTGCTGCGGGACGTGACGCCTCGCGCGCCGGAGGTCGCGTGGCGGTCCACGGTCACCGGCGACTGGGTGCGCGGCGCCGTCGCCGACGGCGACTACTGGTACCGCAACCTGCGCGACCGGGTGCGGCTCGACCACGTGGTCCAGAGCCTCGTCGGTGACGGGTTCGGCGTGTTCGTGGAGCCGAGTCCGCACCCGGTGCTGGTGCCCGGCATCGAGGAGACGGCGTTCGGGCTGGGGCGTGAGGTCGCGGTCACCGGCACGCTCCGGCGCGACGAAGGCGGCCGGGACCGGCTGCTGGAAGCCGCCGCGCAGGCCTGGGTACGCGGCGTCGCGGTGGACTGGACGAGCGTGTTCGGCGGCCAGGGCAGGCGCGTCGAACTGCCGACGTACCCGTTCCGGCACAAGCACTTCTGGCTGCGGGCGATCCCCGTAGCCGACCCGGTCGACGACGCCTTCTGGCACGCCGTCGACCGCGAGGATCTCGCCGAGCTGACCGACACCCTCGACACCCCCGCCGAGACTTTGGCCCCAGCGCTGAAAGCGCTGTCGACGTGGCGGCGGAGGAGCAAGCAGTCCTCCACAGTGGACGGCTGGCGCTACCGCGAAGCGTGGCGCCCCTTGCCCTCCAGGGCCGCCACCCGCGTCACCGGCACGTGGCTGGTCGTGGTGCCCGCCGGGCTCGACGCCTCCTGGGCGCTCGCGGCCTTCGACACCCCGGTCGTCGTGGAGGTCCCCGGCGTCCCCGACCGGGCCGCGCTCGCCGCGCTCCTGCCCGACGAGCCGGTCACGGGCGTGCTGTCCCTGCTCGCGTTCGCCGACGGCCACCACCCGGAGCACCCGGCCCTGCCGTCCGGGCTCGCGCTGACCGCCGTCCTGCTGCAAGCACTGCTGGACTCCGGCATCGAAGGTCCACTGTGGACCGTGACGCGGGACGCCGTGGCGCGGGGTTCGGAGGACGTCGACCCGGCGGCAGCCGCTGTGTGGGGCATCGGCCGTGTCGCGGCGTTGGAACACCCGCGGCTGTGGGGCGGTCTGGTCGACGTGCCCGCGGACTGCGACCCAGCGCTCCTCGCCCACGCCCTCACGGCGGGGGGCGACGAGGACCAGCTGGCCGTGCGCGACGGGGGAGTGCTGGTCCGGCGGCTGGTGAGGGCGTCCGCGTCCCCGAAGCGCCGGAAGTGGCGCCCGTCCGGCACGGTCCTGGTCACGGGTGGCACCGGCGCGGTCGGCCCGCACGTCGTGCGCTGGCTGGCGGACGCCGGGGCCGACCACGTGGTGCTGCCCAGCCGTCGCGGTACGACCTCCGACCTCGACGTGCCCGTCCGGATCACCACCGCGGCCTGCGACGTCGCCGACCCGGTCGCGGTGAAGGCGCTGGTGCGCCGCCTGGCCGACGAAGGCACGCCGGTTCGCGCGGTCGTGCACGCCGCCGCCGCGATGGAACTCGGCTCGCTGGCCACCACTCCGCTCGGCGACCTCGCCCGCGTCTTCGACGCCAAGGCGAGGGGCGCGGAGCACCTCGCCGACGCGCTGGCCGACACCGACCTCGACGCGTTCGTGCTGTTCTCGTCCATCGCGGGCGTCTGGGGCAGCGGTGACCACGGCGCTTACGCCGCCGCGAACGCCTACCTGGACGCCTTCGCCCGCCGCCGCCGCGCTCGCGGGCAGGTGGCCACGTCCATCGCCTGGGGCGTCTGGGACTCGCCGGGTTTCACCGACGACCTCGTCCTGCCCGGTGGACTGGACCTGGCCCGCCTGCGCGGCCAGGGTCTGCCGTTCCTCGACCCCGACGTGGCCGTCGGCGCGCTGGCACGGTGCCTGGACGACGACGAGACCACCATCGCGGTCGCCGACGTGGACTGGGCGCGGTTCCACGACGTGTTCACCTCCGCCCGCCCGTCGCCGCTGTTGGCCGAGATCCCCGAGGTCGCGACCGAGGTGGCCGAACCGCCGGTCGTCGAATCGGAGCTGCTGCGCCGACTGGCCGGGCTGAGCACCGCCGAGGCCGACCGCGTGCTGCACGACCTGGTCCGCGCGCAGGCGGCCGAGGTGCTGGGCCACACCGACGGCGACCTCGACCCGTCCCGCGCGTTCCGGGACCTCGGGTTCGAGTCGCTCACGGCTGTGGACCTGCGCAACCGCCTCACCGCGCTCACCGGCCTGCGGCTGCCCGCCGCCGTGGTGTTCGACTACCCCACGGTCACCGGGCTGGCGCGGCACCTGCGGGAGCTGCTGCGCGGCGACCAGGCCGCGGCGGAGGTCCAGGCCGCCCCGGTGTCCGTGGACGAGCCGATCGCCATCGTCGGCATCAGCGGTCGCTTCCCCGGCGGTGTGCGGACGCCCGACGACCTGTGGGCCGTGCTGGCCGAGGGCCGGGACGTCATCACCGACTGGCCGACCGACCGCGGCTGGGCCCTGGACGGGCTCTACGACCCCGAACCCGGCCTGCCGGGCAAGTCGTCCACGCGGCGCGGCGGGTTCCTGCGCGACGCGGGCGACTTCGACGCGGACTTCTTCGGCATCTCGCCGCGCGAGGCGTTCGCGACCGACCCGCAGCAACGGCTGCTGCTGGAGACGTCGTGGGAGGTCATCGAGAGCGCGGGCATCGACCCGACGTCCTGCCGCGGCACGCGCACCGGCGTGTTCGTCGGCTGCGCGGTCAACGGCTACACCCCGCGTCCCGGCGACACGTCCGGTGTCGTGGACGGCCACTCCGTGACGGGCGGCTCCGGCAGCGTCGCGTCCGGCCGCATCGCCTACGCGCTCGGCCTCGAAGGCCCGGCGATGACCGTGGACACGGCGTGCTCGTCGTCGCTGGTGGCGATCCACCTCGCGGCACAAGCCCTGCGCAGCGGCGAGTGCACGCTGGCGCTCGCCGGTGGTGTCACGGTGATGGCGAACCTGGCCGGGTTCGTCGGGTTCAGCCAGCAGCGCGGACTGGCGCCGGACGGCGTGTGCAAGCCGTTCGCCAACGCCGCCGACGGCATGAGCATGTCCGAGGGCGCCGGGATGGTGCTGCTCGAACGGCTGTCCGACGCGCACCGCCTGGGGCACACCGTCCTGGCCGTGGTGCGCGGCTCCGCGGTGAACTCCGACGGCGCGTCCAACGGGCTGACCGCGCCGAACGGCCTCGCGCAGCGCCGGGTCATCGGCCAGGCCCTGGCCGCCGCCGGGCTGACCGCGGACGACGTGGACGCGGTCGAGGCGCACGGCACCGGCACGACCCTGGGCGACCCGATCGAGGCCGACGCGCTGCTCGCCGCCTACGGCCGCGGGCGCGACCCGGAACGGCCGCTGTGGCTGGGGTCGGTGAAGTCGAACATCGGCCACGCCCAGCTCGCGGCCGGTGTCGCCGGTGTGCTGAAGGTGGTGCTGTCGCTGAAGCACGGCCTGCTGCCGCGCACGCTGCACGTGGACGAGCCGACGTCCGAGGTGGACTGGTCGACCGGCGCGGTCTCGCTGCTGACCGAGCCGGTGGCGTGGCCGCGCACCGGACGTCCGCGCCGGGCGGGCGTGTCGGCGTTCGGGATCAGCGGCACCAACGCGCACCTGGTCATCGAGGAGGCTCCCGCCGCGGCGGTCGTGCCGCCGGTGCCGGTGCCCGCCGTGCTGCCCTGGGTGTTGTCGGCCAAGACCGCACCCGCGCTGCGGGCCCAGGCCGCTCGACTGGCGGACCTCGACGCCGATCCGGCCGACGTCGGCCTGTCGCTGGCCGGGCGGACGGCGTTCGCCCACCGCGCGGTCGTGATCGGCCGCAAGCGCGACGAGCTGCTGGCCGGGCTGGACGACGCCGTGAGCGGCACGGCCGCGTCCGACGGCCGGGTGGTGTTCGTGTTCCCCGGCCAGGGGTCGCAGTGGGTCGGAATGGGCGTGGAACTGCTGGAGTCGTCGGTGTTCGCGGAGCGGATGGACGAGTGCGAGCGGGCGTTGGCGCCGTTCGTGGACTGGTCGCTGCGCGAAGCCCTGGCCGACGAAACCCTGCTGCTGCGGGTGGACGTGGTGCAGCCCGTGCTCTGGGCGATGATGGTGTCGCTGGCCCACGTGTGGCGTTCGGTCGGGGTCGAGCCGTCGGCCGTGGTGGGGCATTCGCAGGGTGAGATCGCCGCCGCCGTGGTCGCCGGGGCGTTGTCGTTGGACGACGGCGCACGCGTGGTCGCGTTGCGCAGCAAGGCGATCGGTCACCTCGCCGGTCGAGGTGGGATGGTGTCGGTCGCGGCCCCGGTCGCCGACGTCGAGGCGCTGCTCGCCGACGGGGTGTCCATCGCGGCGGTCAACGGACCGGCGTCCGTGGTGGTGTCGGGCGAGACGGCCGCGTTGGAGGAGTTCGTCGGCCGGTGCGGGGCGTTGCGCGTGCGGCGGATCGCCGTGGACTACGCCTCGCACTCCGCCGTGGTGGAGGAGATCCGCGACGAGCTGGCCGAGCTGCTGCGGGACGTGACGCCGCTCGTGCCCGTGATCCCGTGGCGGTCGACGGTGTCCGGGGAGTGGGTGCGCGAGGCGGACGCCGATGGTGGCTACTGGTTCCGCAACCTGCGGGAACGCGTGCGGCTCGCGGACGTCGTGGATGGCCTGGTCGGTGACGGATACGGCGTGTTCGTGGAGCCGAGCCCGCACCCGGTGCTGGTGCCCGGCATCGAGGAGAGCGCGTTCGGGCTGGGCCGCGAGGTCGCGGTGACCGGCACGCTCCGGCGCGACGAGGGCGGTCTGGAGCGGGTGCTCGAATCCGTGGCGCGCGCCTGGGTGAACGGGGTCGCGGTCGACTGGACGAGCCTGTCCGGCGGCACCCGGATCGACCTGCCCACCTACCCGTTCCAGCACGAGCGGTACTGGCCGGACGGCCCGGTCACGACGACCGGCGACGTGTCCGGGGCGGGCCTGCTCGACCTCGACCACCCGCTGCTCGGCGCCGGGGTCTCGCTGGCGGGTGACGACGGGTACCTGTTCACCGCCCGGCTGTCCCTGGCCGCGCAGCCGTGGCTGGCCGAACACACCCTGCTGGGCGTGGTCGTCGTGCCGGGCGCGGCGCTGGCCGAGACCGCGATCCGGGTCGGTGACCAGGTCGGGTGCCCGCACGTCGAGGAACTCACCCTCCAAGTGCCGGTGGTGGTGCCGGAGTCCGGTGGGCTCACGCTGCAGGTGCGGGTGGACGAGCCCGGTCCCGACGGGACCCGGCAGGCGCGGATCTTCTCCCAGGCCGCCAACGACGGCCCGTGGCAGCCGCACGCGACCTGCGTGCTGGCCCCGGACGAACCGCCGCTACCGCACGAGTACCGCACGCTGGCGGGGGAGTGGCCGCCTGCGGGGTCGTCCACCGTGGACATCACGCGGCTGTACGACGACTTCGCCGCCACCGGGTACGACTACGGGCCGCTGTTCCGCGGGCTCACGGCCGCGTGGCGTCGTGACGACGAGGTGTTCGCCGAGGTCGTGCTGCCCGGCGAGCCCGGCGCGTTCGGCATCCACCCCGCGCTGCTGGACGCCGCGCTGCACGCGTCCTGGTTGGACGCGGCGGGGTCCGGGGGCACGAAGGTGTCCATGCCGTTCTCCTGGACCGGTCTGCGGCTGCACTCGACCGCCGCGACGGCGGTCCGGGTGCGGCTGGCCCCGACGCCGGACGGCGGAACGCGGGTGCTGCTGGCCGATCCCACCGGAGCGCCGGTCGCGTCGGTGGACTCCCTGGTGGCCCGGCCGCTGCCCGACCCGAGGTCCGGGTCCGCGCTGGACGCCCTGTTCGTGCTCGACTGGCCGGAGGTGCCGCCCGCCGCGGCGCACACCGAGCCCGTCGTGGTCCGGTTCGACCCGGCCGACACCGACGTGCGCGCTGCCGTCCGGCGGGCGTTGGAGGCGGTGCGGGAACGGCTGGAACGGGACGAGACCGACGAGTCGCCGCTGGTCGTCGTGACCCGGCGGGCCGTCGGCGTGGACGACGAGGACGTGCTCGACCTCGCGGGTGCCGCGGTGTGGGGGCTGGTCCGCACCGCGCAGGCCGAACACCCCGGCAGGTTCGTGCTCGTCGACACCGACGGGACCTCGGAGGACGTCCTCGCCGCGGCCGTTGCCACCGGCGAACCCCAGATCGCCTTGCGCGACGGGAAGATCCGCGTGCCACGACTGGCGCGGGCCGGGGAACCCGGCGTGACCGGGGCACCGCGGATCGCGGGCGGGACCGTGCTGGTCACGGGCGCGGGCGGGGTGCTCGGCGGAGCCGTCGGCAGGCACCTGGTCACGGCGTGCGGGGTGACCAGCCTGCTGCTGGTCGGCCGGAACGACCCGGCGGGCGACCTGGTGGCCGACCTGCGGGCTCTCGGCGCCGACGTCACGTTCGCCGCGTGCGACGTGGCCGACCGGACGGCGTTGGCCGCCGTTCTGGCCGCCATCCCGGCCGATCGACCGCTGTCCGGGGTGGTGCACTGCGCCGGGGTGATCGACGACGCCCTGGTCACCGCGTTGACCGCCGACCAGGTCGACCGCGTGCTGCGGCCCAAGGTCGACGGCGCGCTGAACCTGCACGAGCTGACCGCGCACCTCCCGCTGCCGGTGTTCGCGCTGTTCTCCTCGGCGTCCGGCACGACCGGCTCGCCGGGGCAGGCGGCCTACACCGCCGCGAACGCGTTCCTCGACGCCCTGGCCCGACGCCGTCGAGCAGGCGGCCTGCCCGCGCAGTCGCTCGGGTGGGGCCTGTGGGCCCGACGCGGCGCGATGACCGGCGGTCTCGGTGAGGCGCGGGTCGCTCGCGGGCGGCGGGACGGCGTCGGCGAGCTGTCCGACGCCGAAGGGCTCGCCCTGTTCGACGCGGCGCTCGCCCGGCCCGAGCGGGCGTTGCTGCTGCCGGTGCGGATCGACTTGCGCGGCGTCCGACCCGGCGACGAGCCGCCGCTGCTGCGCGGACTCGTCACCGGCAGGCGGCCCCGGCGGAGCGCGGCGGGAGCCGTTCCCGCCGATGGCGGAACGGATCTGCGGCGGAGGCTGGCCGCGCTCGACGCTGAGGGTGTCGAGTTGCTGCTGGACGAGCTGGTGCGGACCCAGGTGGCCGCCGTGCTCGGCCACGCCGGACCGGCGGCGGTCGACCCCGGCCGGGCGTTCGGCGAGACCGGGTTCGACTCGATCACGGCCGTGGAGCTGCGCAACCGGCTCGGCGCGGCCACCGGGTTGCGGCTCCCGCCGACGCTGGTGTTCGACCACCCGACCCCCGCCGCCGTGGCCGCGCACCTCGCCGTCCGGTTGGCCCCGGCCGTTCCGGTGGCGGCGGTGGCCGCGGTGGGCGACGGGGAGGTCCGGGACCTGCTGCGCACGATCCCGGTGGACCGCCTGCGGGCCGCCGGGCTGCTGGACGGCCTCCTGCGGCTGGCGGACGACCCCGTGCCGACCGGCGCGCCGAAGGACCTCAGCGAACTGGACGCCGACGAACTGGTCCGGCTGGCCCTGGGCGGCCCCGGTCTCCCCGACGACGAGTGACGGAGCGACCGATGGCTGTGCCTGACAAGATCGTCGAAGCGTTGCGGAAGTCGTTGCAGGACAACGAACACCTCCGCGTGGAGAACCGGGCGCTGGTCGAGGCCGCGCACGCCCCGGTGGCGATCGTCGCCGCGGCGTGCAGGCTGCCGGGCGGGATCGACACGCCCGAGGCGCTGTGGCGGCTGCTGGACGAGGGCGGTGACGCCGTCGGACCGCTGCCGACCGACCGCGAACGGCCGGTCCTCGACCACTTCCGCGGCGGGTTCCTGCGCGACGCCGGGCACTTCGACGCCGCGTTCTTCGGCATCTCGCCCAACGAGGCCCTGGCGATGGACCCGCAGCAGCGGTTGCTGCTGGAGACGTCGTGGGAGGCGTTCGAACGCGGCGGCTTCACGATGGCGGCGCTCAAGGGCAGCCGCACCGGCGTCTACGCGGGCGTCATGGGCACCCACTACGCCCACGCGTCCGCCTACGACCTGCCGGAGGGCGTGGCGAACTTCGTCACCATGGGCACGCAGCCCAACGTGGCGTCCGGACGGCTGGCCTACGCGTTCGGGCTGGAGGGCCCGACGGTCACGGTGGACACGGCGTGCTCGTCGTCGCTGGTGGCGCTGCACCTGGCCGCGGGCGCCCTGCGCGCGGGCGAGTGCGACCTCGCGCTGGCGGCCGGGGCCACCGTGCTGCCCGACCCGTCGGAATACCTGAGCGCGGCGGCAGCGGCGGGCGCGCTCGCCCCCGACGGTCGCTGCCGGTCGTTCGCGGACTCCGCCGACGGCACCGGGTTCAGCGAGGGCGTGGTGGTGCTGCTGGTCGAACGGCTGGCCGACGCGCGACGCCTGGGCCACCCCGTCCTGGCCGTGGTGCGCGGCTCCGCGGTGAACTCCGACGGGGCCAGCAACGGCCTCAGCGCGCCCAACGGCCCGTCGCAGCAACGGGTCATCGCGAGCGCGCTGGCCGACGCCCGGCTGCGACCGTCCGACGTGGACCTGGTGGAGGCGCACGGCACCGGCACCACCCTCGGCGACCCGATCGAGGCCCAGGCCGTGCTGGCGGCCTACGGCCAGGACCGCGTCGACCGGCTGTGGCTCGGCTCGCTGAAGTCGAACATCGGCCACACCCAGGCCGCCGCCGGTGGCGCCGGGGTGCTGAAGGTCCTGCTGGCCCTGCGGCACGAGACCATGCCGCGCACGCTGCACGTCGACCGGCCCACCAGCCGGGTCGACTGGACCGAGGGCGCCGTCTCCCTGCTCACGGCCGGTCGCCCGTGGCCGCGGGGTGGCCGTCCCCGCCGGGCCGGTGTGTCGTCGTTCGGGGCCAGCGGCACCAACGCGCACGTGGTCCTGGAGGAACCGCCCGCCGAGGAGCCGGTCGAGGACGGGCCGCGTCCCGCCGTGGTGCCGTGGCCGTTGTCGGCCCGCACCGAAGGCGGCCTGGCCGACCAGGCGGCACGGCTGGCCCCGCACACGACCGGGGACGCCGTCGCCGTCGGGTCCGCGCTCGCCCTGACCAGGACCCACTTCGAGCACCGCGCCGTCGTGCTCGGCCCGGACCACGCGGGCGGTCTGGCGGCGCTGGCGGCGGGCGGCCGGGCCGCGAACCTCGTCACCGGACGCGTCCGGCGAGGTGGGCGGACGGTGTTCGTGTTCCCCGGCCAGGGGTCGCAGTGGGCCGGGATGGGCGCCGACCTGCTCGCCACCTCACCCGTGTTCGCCGCTCGCCTGGCCGAGTGCGAGGCGGCGTTCGTGCCGCACCTGGACTGGTCGCTGACCGACGCGCTGCGCGACGGCCGACCGCTCGACGTCGACGGCGTGATCCAGCCCGTGCTGTTCGCGGTCATGGTGTCGCTGGCCGAGGTGTGGCGCTCGCACGGGCTGCGGCCCGCCGCGGTCGTCGGGCACTCGCAGGGCGAGATCGCCGCCGCCTGCTTCGCGGGCGCGCTGACCCTGGAGGACGCCGCCCTGGTCGTGGCCCGCCGGGGTCGCGAGCTGACCGCGTTGGCCGGTCTGGAGGGGATGCTGTCGGTGTCGGCCACGCCGGACGAGGTGGCCCGACGCCTGACGGGCAGGCCCGAGCTGTCCGTCGCGGCCCTCAACGGTCCCGAGGCCGTCGCGGTGTCCGGGCCGTTGGCGGAACTGGGGAACCTGGCCGCCGAACTGGCCTCCGACGGCGTCCGCACCCGTCGCATCCCGATCGGGTACGCCTCGCACTCCCCGCAGGTGGACCAGATCCGCGACCGGCTGCTCGCCGTGCTGGCCGACATCCGGCCCCGCACCCCGCGGATCCCGTTGCGCTCCACCGCGACCGGGCAGTGGGTGCGCGCCGCCGACCTGACCCCGGACTACTGGTTCGCCAACGCCCGTCAGCCGGTCGACTTCCTCGGCGCGACCAGGGACCTGCTGGACTCGGGCCACCGGACGTTCGTGGAGTGCAGCCCGCACCCGCTGCTGGTGCCCGCCGTGCTCGCCACCGCCGAGGACGCGGGCGAGGACGTCGTGGTCGTCGGCTCGCTGCGCCGCGACGACGGCGGCGAGGCGCGGATGACCCGCTCGCTGGCCGAAGCCCACGTGCGGGGCGCGCCGGTCGACTGGACGCCGATCTACCCGACCGCCCACCGGGTCCCGTTGCCCACCTACGCCTTCCAGCGCGAGCGCTACTGGCTCGGCCCGGTCACGACCGGACCCGCCGACCTCACCGCCGCCGGACTCGACCCGTCCGGGCACCCGCTGCTCGGTGCGCGGGTGGACCTGGCGGGTGGTGGCACGGTGCTGACCGGCGTCCTCTCCCCGGCCACCAGCCCGTGGCTGGCCGACCACGCCTTCGGCGCCACCGCCGTGCTGCCCGGCGCGGCGTTCGTCGACCTGGCCGTCCACGCGGGCGACGGCGCCGTGCTGGACGACCTGACCGTGCGGACACCGCTGGTGCTGCCCGCGTCCGGCGACGTGACCGTGCAGGTGCGCGTCGGGACGCCCGACGCCGACGGCGTCCGCGACGTCGAGATCGACTCCCGCCGCGACACCGCCGTCGGCTGGACCCGGCACGCCACCGGCACCCTGTCCACGGCCACCCGAACGCCGGAACCCGCGGGGGAGTGGCCGCCCGCGGGGGCGGAGCCGATCGACCTGGCCGGGCGGTACGAGGACTTCGCCGCGAGCGGGGTCCACTACGGTCCGGCGTTCCGCGGCCTGCGGTCCGCGTGGCGGCTCGGTGACGACGTGGTCGCCGAGGTCGCGCTCCCCGAGGACCAGTACCGCCACGCCGCCGGGTGCGCCGTGCACCCGGCGCTGCTGGACGCGGCGCTCCAGACCGTGGGCCTGCTGCCGCCCGGCGCGGTCGAGGACGGCGCGCTGCCGTTCGGCTTCGGCGGCGTCGCCGTGCACGCGACCGGAGCGACCGCGCTCCGCGTCCGCACCCGGTCCACCGGCCGGGACGAGGTGAGCATCGAGGCGACCGACGTCCACGGCGACCCGGTGCTCACCGTCGAGTCCCTGGTGGTCCGCAAGTCCGGGGCACCGTCCACGACGGACTCCCTGTTCCGGCTGGAGTGGACCAGGATCGCGGCGGGGGAGACCGCCGGACCGGTCGACGTCGAGGTGCTGTCGCTCGCCGACCGGCCGGTCGGCGACCTCGCACGGGACGCGCACGACGTCGTGCACGAGGTGCGGGCCGCCCTGCGCGACTGGTTGGCCGACGAGCGCCACGACCAGTCCACGCTGGTCGTCCGCACCAGCCGGGCCGTCGCCACGACCGACACCGAGGACGTCCTCGACCTGCCCGGCGCGGCCGCGTGGGGCCTGGTGCGCGCCGCGCAGTCCGAACACCCGGACCGGTTCGTGCTCGTGGACACCGAGGACGAGCGGGTCGTGGCCGCCGCCGTGGCCACGGGCGAACCGCAGGTCGCCGTCCGAGCGGGCGACCTCCTCGCCCCCCGGCTGGTCGCCGCGCCCGCCCCGAGCGGCACGACCACGTTCCCGCCCGGCGGCACCGTGCTCATCACCGGCGGCACGGGCGCGTTGGGCGCGCACCTGGCCCGGCACCTGGTGTCCTCGCACGGCGTGTCCCGGCTGTTGCTGGCCAGCCGTCGCGGGCTCCCCGCACCGGACCTGGCCGACCTCGACGCGCACGTGGACGTCGTCGCCTGCGACGTCGCCGACCGGGAGGCGCTGGCCGCCCTGCTCGCCACGATCCCCGCCGAGCACCCGCTGACCGCCGTCGTCCACGCCGCGGGTGTCCTGGCCGACGGGCTGGTCGAGGACGTCGACCCGGACCGCGCGGACCTGGTGCTGCGCCCGAAGGTCGACGCCGCGCTGCACCTGCACGAGCTGACCGGCGGCCTCGACCTGACCGCGTTCGTGCTGTTCTCCTCGGCCGCCGGGGTGTTCGGCAGCCCCGGCCAGGCCGACTACGCCGCCGCCAACACGGTCCTGGACGCCCTCGCCCACCACCGCCGCGCCACCGGTCTGCCCGCGCGGTCGCTGGCCTGGGGCACCTGGGACGTCGAGGACGGCGTGGTCGGCGACCTCGACACCGCGCGGCGGGAACGCCTGCGCCGGTTCGGCAAACCCCTCGGCCCGGCGGAGGCGCTGGCGCTGTTCGACACCGCGCTCGACGTCGACGCGCCGCTGCTCGTGCCCGCCCGGCTGGAGGTGCCGAGGACCGACGACGTGCCGCCGTTGCTGCGCGCCCTCGTGCGGAAGTCCCGCCACACCACCAGGAGGCCGCCCAAACGGGTCACCGCGCTGGACGGACCGGCGCTGCGGGACGCGGTGTTCGGCCAGATCGCCGAGGTCCTCGGCTACCCCGGTCCGGAGACCGTGGTGGGGGACCGGGGCTTCCTGGAACTCGGGCTCGACTCGTTGACCGCGGTCGAACTCCGCAACGGCCTCAGCCGCGCCACCGGCCTGCGCCTCAAGGCGACGATCGCCTTCGACGCGGGCACCCCCGACGAACTGGTGCGCGTGCTCACGAAGGTCGCCCGGCCCGCGCCGCCGCCCACGGCCAGCGACCCGATGGACGCGCTCGACGGGCTGTTCCGCCACGCGCTGAGCGTGGGGCAGCGCAAGACCGGCCAACGGCTGATGCGCGAGGCTGCCCGCCTGCGCCCGATGGCCACCTCGCCCGACCAGTGGCCCGCGCTGCCGCGCCCCGTGCGGCTCGCCGACGGTCCGGACGGCCCGGCCCTGGTGTGCTTCTCGTCCATCGTCGCCATCGCGGGCGCCCACCAGTTCGCCCGCTTCGCGGGCCAGTTCCGCGGGGTGCGGCCGTTCCTGGCGTTCGACGTCCCCGGATTCAACGCCGGGGAACTGCTGGCCGCGGACGTGGACACGCTCGTCGGGGCGTACGCCGACGTGATCGCCGAGCAGGTCGGCGGGCCGTTCGTGCTGCTCGGCAGCTCGTCCGGCGGCTACCTCGCGCACGCCACCGCCACCGCCCTGGAGGCCCGCGGCATCCGCCCGACGGGCGTGGCGCTGCTGGACACCTACCTGATCGGCGACCCGACGATCATGAACGACCGGGTCCAGGAGCACCTGATGGGCGGCATGTTCGACCGCGAGGACCAGTACGTCCGGGTGGACGGCGGCCGGTTGTCCGCGATGGCCTGGTACGGCGGCATGTTCGAGGACTGGACGCCCGGACCGTGCGCCGCGCCGCTGCTGCTGGTGCGCGCGTCCGAACCGATCGACGGCATGACCGACGACCCGGAGTCGGACGACTGGCGCGCCCGCTGGGACGACGCGCAGACCGTCGTGGACGTGCCGGGCAACCACTTCACGCTCGCCGAGCAGCACCTGGAGCACTGCACCGCCGCGGTGGAGAAGTGGCTCCGCACCCTCGACCCGGTACCGCCGGGCGGCCGCGACGACGTCGACAAGGAAGAGGCCACCGCATGACCGACACCCCGTCCGTGCCCGATCTCGCCATCCGGCGGGGCTGCCCGTTCGGCGAACCCGACGGCAACGCCGAACTCCGCGAGGAGGGGCCGGTCACCCGCGTGCGGCTCGGGTCCGGGAAGGAGGCCTGGGCCGTGTGGACGCACGCCGCCACCCGTGAACTGCTGCTGTCGGACGCGTTCAGCGTGGACCGCAAGCAGCCCAACTACCCCTCGCTGGTCCCGTACAACGCCGACGTCGGGTTCCGCGCGTCCATCGGCGAGATGGACGCGCCCGAGCACGGGGCCGCGCGCCGCGCCATCAACGGCGAGTTCACCCAGCGCCGCGTGGACACCATGCGGGAAGACATGCGGAAGGTCGTCGACGAGCTGATCGACGCGATGCTCGACGGCCCCAACCACGCGGACCTGGTGCCCGCGCTGGCGTTGCCGGTGCCGACGACGCTGATCTGCGACCTGCTGGGCGTTCCCGACGCCGACCGCGACACGTTCCGCGTCCGCTCGGCGACCATGATCGACCTGTTCACCCCGCCGCAGGACCGGATGGCCGCGATCGGCGCGCTGCTGGGCTACATCGACCAGCTCGTGACCGCCAAGGAGGACGAGCCCTCCGACGACCTCCTCGGCCGCCGCATCCGCAAGGCCCGCGAGGACGACGACGGCACCGACCACCAGGCGCTGGTGGAACTCGCGCTCACGTTGCTGGTGGCGGGTTTCGAGAGCACGGCGAACCAGATCTCGCTCAGCATCGCCGCCCTGCTCCAGCACCCCGACCAGCTGGCGCTGCTCCAGCGGGAACCCGAGCGCTGGCCCGCCGCGGTCGAGGAGCTGCTGCGGTACTGCAGCATCCTCAACCCGGTGTCCTACCGGGTGGTCAAGGACGACGTCACGATCGCGGGCGTGGCCATGAGCCGCGGCGAGGGCGTGGTGGCGCTGGGCACGGCGGTCAACCGCGACCCCGAGGTGTTCGCCGACCCCGACCGGCTCGACGTCACCCGCACCGAGGGCAGGCACCTGTCGTTCGGCTACGGCGCGCACATGTGCATCGGCCAGCACATGGCCAGGACCGAGCTGCTGATCGTCTTCGAGACGCTCTTCCGCCGGGTGCCGACGCTGCGGCTCGCGGTGCCCGCGGAGGAGCTGTCGTTCAAGGACGAGGCCGCCGCGTACGGGCTCAACTCGCTGCCCGTCACCTGGTGACGGGGCCACCGCGCAGATATCGGGACGCTACGGCGCCCCGCGAGACTCGTGCCCATCAGCGAACCGACAGGGGAAGAACATGGAATCCACCGGCGGTCCGGCGGCGATCAACGCGTTCATGGACACCGTCAGCCGGTTCAACGGTCCCAGCGAGTCCGCGGTGCTCGACACCGAGGCCAGTGACGAGTTCAAGGGCCACTCGATCTGGCTCTACAACATCGCGGCGTTGATGGCCGCGCGCGGTGAGATCTGGAACTGGGGGATGGACGACCCGGTGCTTGCCAAGGAGATCGACGAAGTCCTCCCCGGCAGTCTGGACTTCTGCACCGACGGCGTGTCCGAGCAGCTCTACTTCCGCGCCCTGCGGGAGTTGCCGCTCGCGCTGGGCGACTACGCGGGCAGGACCGTGCTGGAGATCGGCAGCGGCGCGGGCGAGGGGCTGAACTTCCTGTCCCGCGCGGCACCCGGCGGCCGGTTCCTCGGCGTCGAGCTGTCCCCGATGGCCGTGCGGCGGGCCAACGCCCTGCTGGCGCGCGGCGACGACCTGCGCTACATCCAGGGCGACGCCGAGTCGCTGCCGCTGGATGACGTGTCGGTCGACGTGGTGATCAGCGTGGAGAGCTCGCACAACTACCCGCACCCGGACCGCTTCATCGCCGAGGTGGCCAGGGTGCTCAAGCCCGGCGGGTACTTCTCCTACCTCGACGGCTTCACCGAGCACCGCTACGACCTGACGACGTTGCTCAAGCGGGACGTGCCGGGCTTCGAGTGGCTGTCCGAAGAGGACATCTCCGAGTTCGTCCGCGCGGGCATCCGCAAGAGGATGGCTCCGGGCAGCCACTTCCGGAAGGTGTCCGAGGTGGGCACGAGCAAGCTCAAGCGGCACGTCGCCTTCCAGATGCAGGCGACCACCATGGGCAGCCCGTTCATCGGCATGGAGACCAGCCCGGCCGTGCGGGCGTTGCAGAAGATGGGCAGGTTGCCCTCCGCGTGGACGCTCCCGGTGGAGAGCTACGTCCACAGCGTCGCCCGCAGGCGCCCCGAGTAGACGCGTCCCGACCCGACCGAGGAGACGAACAGGCATGGATGCTCTCGCAGCGGCCGCGGTGCGCGGCGCGAACGCGGACGAACTGCTCGGGCACGCGGTGCCCGAGCGGTACCGGGCCGCGCACACGCGCGCCGAGGACGTCGACATGTTCCAGGGCGTCGCGGAGAAGGACGTCCGCGAGTCCATCCGGGTCGGTGACGTGCCGATGCCCGAGCTCGCGCCGGACGAGGTGCTGGTGGCGCTGATGGCCAGCTCCATCAACTACAACACGGTGTGGTCGGCGACGTTCGACCCGGTGCCGACGTTCGCGTTCCTCAAGCACTTCGCCCGCGAGGGCGGCTGGGCGCGGCGGCACGACCAGCCGTTCCACGTGCTCGGCTCGGACGCCTCCGGCGTCATCGTGCGCACGGGCGTCGGCGTGCGGCGCTGGCAGGTCGGCGACCGGGTCGTCGTCACGCCGGTGCACGTGGACGACCAGGAACCGGCCGTGCAGAACGACGGCATGATCGGCAACTCGCAGCGGGCGTGGGGCTACGAGACCAACTACGGCGGCCTCGCCGACTACGCGGTCGTGCGCGCCAGCCAGCTCGTGCCGAAACCCGCCCACCTCACGTGGGAGGAGGCCGCCAGCACCCCGGTGTGCGCGGCCACGGCCTACCGGATGCTCATCAGCGAGCGCGGTGCCCGGATGAAGCTCGGCGACGTCGTGCTCGTCTGGGGCGCCGCGGGCGGGCTCGGCGCGTTCGGCGTGCAGATGGTCAAGCAGGCCGGTGGGATCGCGGTCGGTGTGGTCGGCTCCGACGACAAGGCCGACCTGGTGCGCAAGCTCGGCTGCGACGTCGTGATCGACCGGTCGGAGATCGGGCTCGGCGACCCCGGCGACCCGCGCGCGGTGCTCCAGGCGGGCAAGAAGATCGGCTCCATCATCCGCCGCGAGACCGGCGACGACCCGCACATCGTGTTCGACCACGTCGGGCGGGCCACGTTCGGCATCTCGATGTTCGTCGCCCGCCGCGGCGGCGCGGTGGTCACCTGCGGGTCGAGCACCGGCTACCAGCACACGTACGACAACCGGTACCTGTGGATGAAGCTCAAGCGGCTCATCGGCAGCCACGGCGCCAACCTCCAGGAGCAGTGGGAGTCCAACCGCCTGTTCGACCTCGGCCTGGTGCTGCCGGTGCTGTCGGAGGTGCACGCGCTCGACGGCGTCGGCGAGGCCGCCCGGCTCGTGCAGACCAACCGCCACGTCGGCAAGGTCGGCGTCCTGTGCCTCGCGCCGAACGCGGGCATGGGCGTGACCGACCAGGCCAAGCGCGACCGCCTTGCCGCCATCCGCCCACCGGTGATGGAGCCCAAGGTCACCGTGTGACCACGGGGCCGCTCCCGTCCGCCGGTGGTCGGGAGCGGGGTGGTGGGCTGGTCAGCGGGTGGTGTCGAGGGTGCGCACGGCGTGGTCGGCGAGCAGGAGTTCGCACATCTCGGTGCTGCCCTCGATGATCTCCATCAGCTTCGCGTCGCGGTAGGCGCGGGCGACGACGTGGCCGTCGTGGGCCCCCGCCGAGGCGAGCACCTGGACCGCGGCGGCGGCACCCTCGGCGGCTCGGCGGGCGCTCTCGTTCTTGGCCAGCAGGGTCGCGATGACGGACTCCGGCGAGCCGTCGTCCCAGCAGCGGCTCGCGTGCTCGCACAACCTGGTCGCGACCTGTTCGCCGGTCACCAGGCCCGCGAGGTGCCTGGCCACGAGCTGGTGCTCGGCCAGGGGTTTGCCGAACTGCGAGCGGGTGGCGGCGTGGCGGGCCGTGGCGTCGCGGCAGGCGCGGAGGATGCCCACGCAGCCCCACGCCACCGACTTGCGGCCGTAGGCCAGCGCGGACGCGACCAGCAGCCCCAGGCCCGCGCCCGCGCCGAGGACCGCGGACGTCGGCACCCGCACGGAGTCCAGCACCACGGCGGAATGCCCGGCGGCGCGGCAGCCCAACGGGTCCGCGACCGGTTCGACCCGCACGCCCGGCGCGTCCGAGGGCACCACGACCACCGCCCCACCGCCCTCGGTGTGGCGGCCGAACACCACGAGCAGGTCCGCGTAGCGCGCGGCGGTGACCCACACCTTGCGCCCGTCGACCACGACGGTGTCGCCGTCCGGGCGGATCGTCGTGGACATCGCGGCCAGGTCGCTGCCCGCGTGCGGCTCGCTGAACCCGACCGCGGCCAGCTCACCACCGGTCAGCCGGGGCAGGTACGCCGCCCGCTGGGCCCGGTCGCCGAGCCGCCGCACGGTCCACGCCGCCATGCCCTGCGACGTCTGGACACTGCGCACCGAGCCGCACAGGCTCCCCGTGTGCGCGGTGAACTCGCCGTTGACGACGCTCGACCAGCCGAGCCCGCCGTGCTCGACGGGCACCTCCGCGCACAGCAGCCCGTCCGCGCCGAGGCCGCGCAGCAGGTCCACCGGGAGCACCCCGGCCCGGTCCCACCCGCCCGCCCGGTCGCCGACCAGGTCCGTCAGCCTCCTCGCGTGCTCCGCGGGTGTTCCGCCCGCGGTGTCGTGCCTGCCGGTCGTCTCGGCGGTCGTGCTCATGCCAGGCCCTCTTCGCGGAGTGGGGGAGTGGACGGGGGCGTCACCAGCCGAAGCTCGGCGAGCCGATCAGCCGCCACCGGTTCTCCAGGTGGCTGTTGTGGTGGGAAATCCGGCCCGACACCTGCTCCGGCACCTGCGGTCGGGTGTGCTGGGGACCGCCGTCGGTCCGCAGGATGAGCCGCTGCACGTGCCGCAGCTCGTGGCCCGGCTCGCTGCCGAGTTGCTCGATGAGCAGGTTCCGGGTGTGCAGGAACGCGGCCAGCGCGTCGGACTGGCGGCCGGCGCCGTGCAGCGCGAGCATCAGCTGCGCGGTCAGCGTCTCCCGCAACGGGTGCGCCCGCACCAGGTGCGACAGCTCGGGCACCAGGCGCGCGTGTCTGCCCAGCCCCAGTTCCAGGTCGATCCACCACTCCAGGGTCTGCATCCGCAGCTCCAACAAGGGCGGCACCTCCATGTCCTGCAACGTCGGCGACGGCACGTCCAGCAGCGGCGCGTCGCGCCACAGCGCCAACGCCGACGACAGCGCGGACGACGCCTCGCCGGTCCTGCCGTCCGTCGCCAGGTCGACCGCGCGGCCGTGCAGGTCGAAGAACGTGGCGAGGTCGCTCTCGCCGGGACCGACGTTGATCATGTAGCCGGGAGCCTTGGTGATGATCCGCTCCGCCACCCGCGGACCGAGGGTGCGCCGCAGGCGCATCACGTACGTGCGGATGGTCGGCACCGCGCTCGGAGGCAGGTTCTCGCCCCACAGGAACCACGCGATCCGATCGATCGACACCACCCGGTTGTTGTAGAGCAGGAGGCCCGCGAGGATGATCCGCTGCTGAGCGGCCGGTATGGCGACCTCCACGTCGTCGACGACGGCCTGGGTAGGACCGAATATCCCGAACCGGATTCGTGCCCCGTGTGGACGAAGGTCCCGTGCACGGCCCATGGAAGCGGCCTCCCTTTCCTGTTGTCCACGTGCGGACTCGCCGAATGCGCTTCTATCGTGATGTGTCGACACCACGGAGATCAATGGTGCTTCGGTGAACGTCGCGCACTCCGGTCGGCTCTCTTTTGCTTGCCGTCTCATCACCCTTGACCCTCGCGGTGACTCAGATCGACGTCATTTGGTGGAACGCCGTGACTCAGAGTTTCGGGCGTTGGTCTGTTCGGGTCGTCGATTCGGTCCTCGGTAGGAGTTTCTTCGATATCACTGGTCCAGTCCGTAGTGTTGACCGTATAAATCGTGACTGGCAATGCGGCCCCAAGTGACACAGGTCACAAAATTTGAGGCTTCAGTCATGGCAACTTGTGGAGCGTTGGGCGTAGTCCGATTGCGACTCCTGGTCGCTATTGGCGAGATCGCCGTCGTGGGCGATCTTTCGGAGCTGTCCGGTCAACGCAAAATGCGGGCTTCGACTCTTTTCGCAAGTGTCTTTACGAATAGCTCGAGAGGTGCGCACCTGCGGCTGACCTCCGACTACTTGCCTGGTGAACGGGCTGAATCAGCGAGTTCGCCCCATGGTGCCGATCACCTCCGGCGGTGGGTGAACCGGTCGAGCGACGCGGCTCGCGCCCGCTTCCCGGTGGAGTCCGCTCGTGAAGGAAGCGTGGTCGAGTCGATGCCCGGTTCCATTGCCTTCTCGCCCGGTTCGTGCCCGAATGGCTCCGATACCGCGAAATATTGGTGACGACGACTGCCGCCGGCTGAGGTCGGCCGGTCATGTCCTCGGGTTCTACCGCACCGATCGGTTCACCGCTCCAGCAGCGTGAAACCGTTTTTACCGAATCGGTAAATCCGGGCGTGTGCGGCCGGGAATGGCAGTCGGATGTGCGTGCGGATCGCGAACATGGGTCGTCACGTCATTGCGGTGTGGTGACCGATCAGATTAGTCGGGTTCGAGCACCGGTCCCGCAATGTTTCCCGGTGGTGATTTACCCGAGACGTCGGGTCAAAGCGTCAGGTCGTGCGAACCCGCCCTGGTAATGCGCCACGTGGGAGTCGAGCATCCGGTCCGGGTACTCCGGACCGCCCGACAGCGCGAACGACGGCAGTACAGCGCACAGCCGCCCGGTCGACCCCCAGAGGTGGTAGCGGCCCGCGTCGCTGTGCCGGAACCCGAACTCGGCGGTGACGACAACCCCTTCTCCTCCGCGAGCCGCACGAGTTCCGCCGCGTACCCCTGGACCGCCTCGCCGCGAACCGGTCGGTGAACGGGACCGCGCGGGCCCGGTCCCGGCAGGCGGTTGCGGTGACCACCACCCCCGGCGTGCTCGCGAACGCCGAGCACCCCGACCCGCGCGGGCCTCGCGCTCATCGGACGGCTCCCGTCGCGATCGGGTCGGCCCGCGGTCCGCCGACCAGGCTGTGCAGGCACGCGACCAGGCTGCGCGCCTGCACGTTCACGTAGTGGCTGTGCCGCAGCAGCCCGACCACCTGGTCCACGGTCATCCACCGGTAGCGCGACGGGCCGACGGCCTCGAACGGGTCCACCTCGACGACCAGGTACCGGTTGACCGCCAGGAAGAACCGGCCGCCCTCCTCGGACAGCAGGGTGTCGAACCGGATCCGGTCGGCGGGCGCGTCGAGCACCAGGTCCAGGAACGGCGGCCGAGCCCCGGCGGGCAGGTGCTCGTAGTTCTCCGGCGTGCACTGCACGGTCGGCGCCAGCTCGACGAAGTCCAGGTAGCCCGGCTCGACCCTGGCGTTGACCAGCACGTGCAGCACACCGGAGAAGCGCGCGGCCAGGAACGCGACGACGCCGAGCCCGTGCGGTGCGATGATCGGCTGCGTCCAGCCCTGGACCTCGCGGTCGCCACCGCTCACCGCGACCGCCCGGATGTCGAAGAACGCGCCGGTCTCGTGCTCGATCCGGTCCGCGCTCCGGTGCCAACCGCGGACGTCGCGCAACGGGACGAGCGTGGCCTCGACCTCCCGCCTCGACCTCAGGTCGGTCACCCAGCTCAGTATCTCCCCGTCGGTGTGCAGCGCGCCCCAGGTCGACCCGGTCGAGCGCACCAGCGCCGCCCGGAACCCGTCGGTGCCGCGACCCAGTTCCCGCACCAGGTCGGGTCCGGAGAACGGCAGGCAGGACAGCACCGTCCGCGAGTTCATGTTGACCAGGTTGTCGAACGCCAGCAGCTCGTGCAGTTGCCCCAGCGTCAGCCAGCAGAACCCCTCGCGCACCTCGACGTCGTCGACCGCCTCCACCACGATGTTGCGGTTGCGCTTGCGGTGGAACCAGGACCCCTGCTCGGACTGGAGCACGTCGGCGAGCACCGACTCGGGCCTGGCCGACAGGAACAGGTCGAGGTAGGGCACGGAACGGCCCCGGTGCACGGCGGTGTAGTTGCTCCTGGTGGCCTGCACGGTGGGGGACAACTGGAGCACCCCCGCGTTGCCGGGCTCGGCCTTGGCCTGCATCAGGCAGTGCAGGACGCCGTCGAACTCCTTGACCAGGATGCCCAGCACGCCGGTCTCGGGCTGGTTGATGATCGGCTGCGACCAGGCCGCGACGGGACCGTGGTCGGTGGTCACGGCCAAGCCCTGGACGGAGAAGAACTTCCCGCTGTCGTGCACCAGGTCGCCGCGGGCGGGGGCGAAGCCCCACCCGACCAGGTCGGCGAAGTCGATCCCGGTGACCGCCGTGGTCCGCGCGAGGTCCAGTCGGTCGGCGAACCAGCCGTGGAAGTCCGCGGTGGACCGAACGACGCCGTGCCTGGTCAGCGCCGAGCGCGCGAGGCGTGACGGCAGACCGGAGACCTGTGTCCGAAGTGGACTTCCAGGGGTGATCGGGGACGGTGTCACGACGCCTCCGCGGCTCGCCTGGTCGGGGTCAGCGTCCGGTGGCGGCGTAGGACTCGACGACGTCCGCTGCCTCGCGGACGCCCCGGTCCCCGCGCACGGCGCCGGCCAGCGCGAAGGCCCGGTCGGCGATCGCCGGGTCGTCGACCGCCGCGCGCACGGCGGCGGCGAGCGAGGACGCCGTGAGCCGGGAGTAGGGGACGGGTGGCGCGGCGACGCCGAGCGCGGCCATCCGGGCCGCCCACATCGGCTGGTCGGCGTAAGTGGGCACGATGACCTGCGGCACACCCGCGGACACCACGGCGGCGGTCGTGCCCTGACCCCCGTGGTGCAGCACGGCCGCCGCCCGCGGCAGCAGCCAGGTGAAGTCCGCGCTCTCGCTGCGGATCGCGTCGACGTGGTCGGGCAGGTCGCCGACGGGTCCGCCGACGACCACGAGCCTGCGTCCGGTCTCGGCCGCCGCGGCCACGCTCGCCGCCAGCAGGGTCTCACCGCCCACCAGCCAGGCGCTGCCGAACGCGGCCACCAGCGGCGGCTCCCCGCGCTCGACGAACTCGGTCAGCTCGGCGGGCTGGTCCCAGCGCACGTCGTCGGACCAGTAGCCGGTGACGTGGCAGCGCGCGGGCCAATCCGGCGGCGGGGGGAACACGTGCGGGCTGAACTGGTACAGGATCGGCCGCACGACACCGTCGTCGCGGAACGGCGATCCGAGGCCGAACTTCGGCAGGCCCGCGGCCGCGCGGCCCGCGTTGACCTCCGGCCGGTACAGCAGCCACTCCAGCGCGCTGGAGGCCTGGTGGGTGAGGCGGTTGTAGCGCCCACCCAACGGCAACGCGGGCGCGCCCATCGCAGGCCAGGTCGCGGTCGCGGTGATGGGCCACGAGGCGACCGAGCACCAGGGCGCGGTCGACCGGGTCAGCGCGCCGATCCGGGTCAGCGTGGTGTTGACGATCATGTCCACGCCCTCGGTCGCCGCCACCAACTCGTCGGTCAACGCCCGCCGGTCGGCACGAGGCGGCCTCGGGACCGCCGCCGCCATCCGGTACAGCGAGGGTCCCTTCCGCAACGCGGCCCGCACCCCCGGATCGGTGAGCACGGAGGTTGCGTGGTCGGTGCCGATCGTGTCGAGCGCCCGAAACCCGATCCCGGCCCGCTCCGCCATGCCCCGGAAATCCGCGCCGCTGACCAGGACCGGCTCGTGCCCGCGCCCGCGCAGTTCCGCGCCGAGCACCACGAACGGCTGCACGTCTCCGCGCGAGCCGATGGTCAGCAGTGCGATTCGCATGGTGCTCCTCCTGTCGGCGGCACCGCTTGGCGGTCGACCAAGGGAAGCGGACGAGCCGGGGAGGCCCTGACGCTAGGTCGCCGCCGTAGCGTGCTGATATCGCCTGCCCGGCCTGCTCTCCGACCGGAGCGCCCACGACGGCGCGCGGAGTGGACTCACGACCCCGCACCTCGGATGGCGAGTCCACGACACCGAGCGGCGGCGACCTCGCCGTGGACGAACACGAAGCCGTTGTCCGTTCGCGGGGATGGGGCTACAGGGAGACCCGCTGCTTCGATCGGCCCGACGTCCATGGCGCTCACCCTCGGCCGGCTGAGGGCAGGCCGTCGAACCAACGTCCACGATGGACACTTCCGGTGTCGCTCCGAGGCGGCGGAGTCAGGTGAACTCTGCGGTCCACCCGGAATGCTCTGGAAGCCCGTGCCTGCCTTGCCGTGCACCCCAGCCGCGCGAACCCGTAACTTGAATCCGCCCTGGCCATCCGGGGCCGCGGCACCCGCCGCACCACTGCTGCGGTTCGTTCGGTCGGATTTCATCAGTTGAGACGTCGACCTGCGGGTCGTGATAGTCGCCGATCGACAGGCTAACCGCGCCATCGCGCAGAAGCCCGTAGTCCCGGAGCCAACGGGCTCTCAGTACGGCAGTGTTGCGTGGCGGAGCAGTTGTGGCGCGGGTGGTACTCCCTGTCCCCTTCCAGAGCGTCAGCCTCTGTGCAAATTGGGGGCGCTTTGAGGCGGTGGTTCCGGGACAGGCCGACAGCCTGTCCCGTGCTCTCGCGTGGTGTTTTCGCTGGCTGAGCCTTCACTGCGAACGTAAGAGGCCCGTCCCGGATGACCATCACAGGACGGGCCTCAAGCGAGAATCGGGACGGGTGGGCTTACTCAGAGCCAGGAAAGGCTATGCGGGTGAGTAGTGCGCAAGTCCGGCTCGGTCACATCGTTACCCCACGGATTTTCTCGAGTTGATCAGGAAAGTCCGTGGGGTCTTTTCTGCCCTGTGCCCCGTCGCGCCGGGGCCGGGGTTGCGGTTCTGTTCCATGATCCCACCATGATGACGTCGATCACCTGGTGTTTCCGGCACCAACTGGTGACGTGATCGAGGCCGACGCGGTCGACGAACGCGCACGGTCCGGAGCCGACGTGAGGCATGCCGCGGATCACTGCCGGGCTCGGACTCGGATTGGGAATCGGCTGTCACGACCGGATCATTCGATGCCGGCGCCGCTGACATGTGCTGGAACTCCGCACCGTGTTGGCTTGGGTCCGTGATCTGAAGGAGGGTGGCGATGCGGTGGAGCAGGTGGCTTCGCGGAGGCAGAGGTTCCGCGCAGCGTCGGCGGGACGTGGCGTGGTGCTGGAGTGTCCGTGCCTGCACCGGTAAGCGGAGCGGGCGTGGACTTGGTGGGAGTCCATGTGCCGACCACGCCGCCCACAGTGGATCCGGCCGGATAGCGCGTACGAGTACTTGATGCCGTGTGCGTTGGGTTTATGCGCTCGAACGGTCTGAGCGGTGAGGAAGTCCTGCTCGGAGACAAGCGCTGGGTGGGCGAGGCGGGTGGAGATGGCCCATTCATGCTGCTGATTGCGGGTGGTGGAGCGTCGACCGGTGGAGGAGCGGAGGGTGAGGTCCCAGCTGGCGCGGTTCCAGACCGCGCGTCCGGTGTAGCGGGGGGTTGCGGACGATCTCGATTACGGACCGCAGCGACCAGCCGTGAACGTGGCGGTGCGAGTTACGGCCTGGGTCGGCGCCTGAGGGGCTGGGGATGCCTTGTTCGTTGAGTTGGCGGGCCGTGGGCTCCGTGCTGAGCTGGTTCGCCGTCGGCAAGGCCCACAGCGTCTCCAAGGCGGGGCTGTGGATGGCGACGCCGATGCAGGCGGGCAGCGACACGGCGGGCATGAACAAGCCGTACGACGTCGCCACCGCCGTCTTCGACGCGCTGGAGGCGGGTGAGGACGAGGTGCTGGTCGACGAGATGACCAGGAAGGTGCACTCCGCGCTCGCCCTGCCCGTCATCGCCCTCTACCCGGCTCTCGCCTCGCGGTAGTCGGGCGACCGCCCGGTGCGCCCGCTCTCCCCGCGGCCCACCTGGCCGGAGGCCGATCACCGGGGGTGACCGGTCGCCGCACCGCCGGATGAAGCGGTGTGTGGTCGTGTGAACGGTGGCCTGGGCGCTTGTTGGGATGCCGGCGGCTGAACATGCTGGTTCCAGTGGTGACATCGGGTCACGACGCAGGCGAGAGGAAGAACCATGCCGAACGACTTCGCGGTGTACTGGAAGGAAGACGCCACGATGAACGACATCCAGAGCATGATCAAGGAGTTGGAGAAGATCGGTCCCGGGCCGGTCTCGCAGGAGGACGACTACCTGGAGGCCACTCTCGACTGGGGGACCAGCGCGAGGGACGTGAACAACCTCAAGGGCAGGCTCAACGGGGTGTCCCACAACAAGGTCGAGAGCATCGACGTGATCACGGCCGGTGCCGTGCCGGAGGTCGGGCAGGAGGCGGGCACGCGGTAGCCAGTCAGGCTCGTGAGGAGACCGCTCGGCGAGGGCCGTTCGCGGGCTGTCCGATTCGGCGAGCAGGACGTCGCGCTCGTCGGAGGAGCACCGGAAGAACGCGCAGGTCGTGACGTGCGCTCCTGGGCGTTCTTCGGCGTCACGGTCGGGCCGTCGTCGGTCGCGTGGTCGGCGGGCCTCCGGGGTCGCACCCGGTCGTCGTGCGCGGGACTGGTCAGGAATCGAGAAGCACCTGCCGCCGGGTCGCTCCTACCGTGGTGCCCATGACCCACATCGACTCCGTCACCCTCGACGTCTCCGACCCCGCCGCCGCGGAACGCTTCTACGCCAACGCTTTCGACCTGGACGCGGAGGTCCGCTTCAGGGCGTCGGACGCTCCCACGACCGGCTTCCGCGGGTTCACCCTCGCATTCACGGTCGCCCAGCCCTCCACCGTCGACAGCTTCGTCGAGTCCGCCCTCGCGGCGGGCGCGACGACGCTGAAGCCCGCCGCGAAGTCGCTCTGGGGCTATGGCGGCGTGGTCCAGGCCCCGGACGGGGCGATCTGGAAGGTCGCGTCCTCGTCCAAGAAGAACACCGGCCCGACCGTCCGCCGGATCGACGACCTCGTGCTGCTGCTCGGTGTCGCGGACATCGTCGCGAGCAAGCGCTTCTACGTGGAGCGGGGTCTCACCGTGGGGAAGAGCTTCGGCCGGGTGTACGTCGAGTTCGCCGCGGGGGAGGGGCCGGTCAAGCTGGCGCTCTACCGGCGTCGCGCCCTGGCGAAGGACCTCGGTGTCCCGTCCGAGGGCACCGGGTCGCACCGGATCGTCGTCAGCGGCGGCGCGACCTTCACGGACCCGGACGGGTTCGCCTGGACGGCGCGGGTGGGGCAGTCCGCCGAGCGGTGACCGACGACGGGCGTGCCCTGGCCGAGGTGTCCACAGTGGACAATCGGGCCGCGTTGGGTCGAACGGTCCATCGGGGCGGGAGACTCGGCCCCACGCGTTGCTCCGCGTGATCGTGTTCCGGTGGTGTGGACAAGGTGCCCGGTCATCCCAACGACAAGACCCGGCGCGACCGCGGGATCGACCTCGCGGGTGACGTGGAGGCGGTTCCCGGTGTCGACCGGCTCACGTCGGTGCCGTTCCACGACACGGCGGTGAGCCGGTTGGACCGGTCGCCGGCCGCGACGGCGTTCGCGGACCTGCCCGAGAACAGGCAGGCGGTGCTGTGGCACCTGGAGGTGGAGGGCCAGACCCCCGCCCAGGTCGCCCCGCTGCTCGGCCTGACCGCCAACGGCGTCTCCGCGCTGGCGTACCGGGCCCGCGAGGGGCTGCGGAAGGCCTACGTCCAGGCACACGTGGCGCGCGACCCCGCCGAGTCCTGCCGTGCCACGCGGCCGGGTGCTGGTCGGGCTGGACGGCGCGAAGCGCACCGTGGGATGCCCGGCGGGCGAGGACGCGGTGGTCTGCACCGCCGACGGCACCCTGGCGCACGGCCAAGTGGATGGGTCGGTAGGGACGAGGAAGGCGAAGGTGTCGTTGGCACGGTGACGCGTTGCAAGGCACAGCTGTCGGCGGTCCTCGACCGCGAAGAACACGTCGTCCTCGCGCAACGGGCGGTCCGAGCAGGGGACCAACGCGACAGCGTCCGGTATTCACCCGATCCACCGTCCACAGCACCGTCGATCGGCCACACTGTCCCCATGATCAGACTGCCGGGGGCCGTCGTGCTGGTCGCGGTTCTGACCGCGTGCACGGCGCAGACCCCCGCGACACCACCGCTGTCCAGCACGCCACCAGCACTGTCCGGTCTGGAACCGTGCGAGCTGGTCAAGGAGTCTGACTTCCAATCACGCGGCTTCGGCTCGTTCTCCGCCACTCCGACTCCGTACCCGGAGATCCCCGGTTCGTGCGGCTTCACCTTCGGCAAGGCGTCGGCCGACGACCTCGTCGTCATCACGGGCGTGATCGACACCGGTTACGAGTCGGAGAAGGCCAAGAACCCTGGCGGCCACGAGGGCCTGATCGAGGGCCACACGACCTACTTCTACTGCGGCGGCGCCAAGGGTGACATCGCGTGCGCCGCGTGGGCCGCGGTCGCCGAGAACAAGACGCTGACCATGGGGCTGCGCCAGCCGAACGCCGACGAGTCACGGCTGCTCCTCGCCACCCAGGGCGGCATCACGGAAGTGCTCCGCCGCCTGTCACAGGTGTCGTGAAACCGTGCGAAGACCACCTGGTCACCCGTGACCACTCGCGGTGATCCCGCCGGTGGCGGGTCCGTGATCGGGAATTGTCGGTGCGGCCGGCTACCGTGCTCCCATCGCGTCGCCGGGGTCCCTAGGAGAGATCAGAATGACTGCTGCCACCACGTACCTGGAACTGTCCGAGACGGATGGCGGTGCGCACAAGTTCTACGAGGTGCGGGTGGTCGACACGAAGGTGACGATCACCTACGGGCGCATCGGGGAGACGGGGACGATCCGCGACGCCACGTACCCGGACGCCGCCAAGGCGGTGAAGGCGGCCGAGAAGAAGATCGGCGAGAAGGTGCGCAAGGGGTACGCGCCCGCCGTGAAGGGCGTGCGGCAGCGGCGTGCGGTCAGCAGGCGGCAGATCGCCAGCGTCGTGTCCACCGCGCACCAGGCGCCGGTGCTGTGGCGGTTCGCGTCCGGCGCGCCCGCGTTCGGCATCTTCGTGGGCGAGGACCAGGCCTGGGTGGGCAACGAGAAGGGCGACGTCTTCACGCTCACCCACGACGGCGCGGTCACCGGGCGGTACGGCCTGCCCGACGGCGTGAAGTGCATCGTCGCGGACGACTTCTGGATCTACGCGGGGTGCGACGACGGCCGCGTGTACGACCTGGGCGGCAAAGTGCCCAGGGTCGCGTACGAGATCGCCAGCAACGTCGACATCTACTGGCTGGACATCGACGACGGCGTGCTCGGCGTGTCCGACCGGCAGGGCGGCATCACGATCGTCGACCACGAGGACGAGTTCCAGTGGTCGCGACCCAGCGGCGGCGACAGCGCGTGGATGGTCCGCTGTGCACCGGAAGGCGCTTTCCACGGGCATTCGCGGGGCGTGACGCACTACGCGGCGCGCAGCGGCGACCGGGTGTGGCACACCAACACCATCGGCGGCGTGCTGTTCGGCTGGCAGGAGCCGACCGAGGTGTTCGCCGGGACCAGCCACGGGTGGGTGCACCGGCTGGCGAAGTCCACCGGCGTCGAGGTCGCGCGCTACAAGTGCGACGCGGCCGTGTTCTCCTGCGCCACGTCGCCCGACGGCGAGTACGTGTTCGCCGGGGACAGCCACTCGTCGGTGTACTGCTTCGCGGCCGACGGGACGCGGTTGTGGAAGCTCGGCACGGGCTGCGGGTCGGCGTACTCGATGCAGTACCGGGACGAGCGGCTGTACATCGTGACCACCGACGGATCGTTGGCCTGCGTCGACGCCAGCCCGGCCGCGGTGGGCGCCGCGGAGCAGGGGCGGGTGCCGACGCGGAGCGACGTCAAGGCGGACGGGTGGAAGCGGGTGGAGGCCACCGCCGAGGTCGAGACGGTGGCCGCGACCGGTGGTGGCATCGTCGTGGAGTGCGTGCAGGTCGGCGGGCGGTTGCGGGTGCGCGTGGTGTCCGAGGGGTACGACCGGGAACGCGGAGTGCAGTTCCCGAAGGAGATCCGGGTGGCCGGGGCGAGGTACGTGGTGACGGAGATCCACAGTTCCGCCAGCGGCGGGTTCTACCGGGCTCGAGGGGAGATCAAGCGGTTGCTCTGAGACAGGGGGAGGCCGGTGGTCGGTCGCGATCTCGACACCGGGTGCGGTGGGAATCGTGGCCGGCACCGGCTCTGCCGGTGTTTCCGGACCGCGATCAGGACTGCGCACCGCGTTGTGCGCCTCGGCGGCGTTCCTTGCTCTCGCCGGGCCTCCCGTCCACCTGGCGGGCCGCCGGTTCATCGACGAGTCGATCGCGGAGCCGCTGCCGTACCGGAACGCCTTGTTGCGGGCTGCCCACCGGACGGCGGTCGGCGGGGAGTCGGCGATGCATGGTGGGATTCGTCCCGCGCAGTTGCCGAAGGACCTGCCGACGTTCAGCGGCCGGGACGCCGAACTGGCCGGGATGAGAGCGTCGCTGCGCGACCGGGACTACATGGGCGACGTCGACTGGGCGACGCGCTGACCGGTTCCGGCGACCGCGGTGCGGCACGCTCGGCGTGGTCGACGGCGGCGGACCTCGTCGAGAACGGCCGCACGTCCCGCGTCGGACCGTCGCTGTTCTCGGTCGACGACGTGCGGGACAGGAGCGCCCGACTCGACGAGGTCCGACCCGGAGATGGCGCGGGACAGGGGTAGGCGTTCCGCCGGGGCACGCCGAAAACCCGCCCGCGCTCGGTGCTAGCCGACCGCGGTGAGCCGGTAGCGCACCGACGTCGAGAAGTTGCCCGACGCCCCTTCGACCCGCAGCTCGTGGTCGCCCGCCGGCAACGGCGGCACCCACGCCCACAGCCCGCACGCGTACGTCTGCGTGACCCCCGCGGCCACCCCGAGGGCGTTGTTCTTCGTAGCCGTGAAGGTGATCGGGACCGGCGCGAGCCGCTCCAGTGGCACCGGCTGCCCGTCGAGCGTCACGGAGCCCGACGCGTCGGTCAGGAAGGAGCCGCAGTCCGCCTCGGGTCCGTACCGGTTGAGCGCGGGTCCGACGAGTTGGCGGCCCGCAGGGACCTGGCACGTCCGGTTCGCCGTGCCGCTGAACGTCCCGGCGAAGAACCACAGGTCCTCGGGCTGGTTCTCGCCGCAGAAGCTCCCGGTCGTGTCGGTGACGGGGTTGCGATCCTCCGGACTCGACCCCGCCCACGTCCACCACCGCTCTTGCAGGACCTGGTTGGACGGCCGTTTCCAGACGGTCGCCATGGCGGCCTGGGAAGTTGGGGCTGCGGGCGGCGCCGTCTTGAAGGCGGAACACCCGGCCAGGAGCACGGCGACGCAGGCGATGATCACTCTCAGCACGAGCGACATCGTCGCAGTACGACCTCCGCCCACCGGCACCAGCTACCGCAAGTCCGACGGCCTCCCCGAAAACCGGGACCTGTGGTCGGGCCGTCGCGACCCCGTTGGCCGAACGAGCGATCCGGCCGAGGCCGCGTCCGACTTGCGCAGTGCGCCCAGCAGGTCGCAGACGTGCAGGACCTGGGCGCGTTCCTGGCTCGCGAACGCGATGTGGTGCGGCCTCGGGCCGTCGCCGCCCGTGAGGGCCACGTCGTGCACGGTCGACTTGCGGAACATCCACGCCGCGCAGACGGTGCCCTCGTCGTCCTGGAAGTCCTCCCGAGACGCGGAAACCCAAGGCCTCGTAGTACTTTCGCGCTGCCGGGACGCCCGGGGTGGCCAGGTTGGAGTGGTCGAGTCGGGACAGCGCGCCCGCGCCGTGCAGGTCGTAGCGCTAGGTGAAGTGCTCGGTGTGCTCCGCCTCGCCGATGCCGCGGGTGGCGCCGGCCGGGCGGGTGCGGGCGCTGGAGTGCCCGTGGCGGCACCGGTAGCCGGGACGATTGTGCACTCGGTGGGCGTCCATTCGTCGCCCGCAGAGTCCAAACCGGAGCCGCCCAGTCAGCTGATAGGTGTGCTGTTTGCCTTCCCTATTTGGTTTTCTGAGCCTGAATGGCCTGGGCGGCGAGGAAATTCTGCTCGGATGCAAGGGGTTGGTGGGCGATGCGGGTGGAGATCGCCCACTCGGTCCGGGGATTGCGGGTGCTGGGGCGTCGTCCGGTGGGGGAGCGGTCGGCGCGGTCGCAGCTGGAGCGGTTCCAGACCTGGTATCCGGTGTAGCGGGGGTTGCGCAGGATTTCGGTGACCGTGCGCAGCGACCAGCCGTGGTGGGTGCGGTGCGGGTTGCGGCCGGGGTCGGCCCCGGACGGACCGGGGATTGATCGTTCGTCGAGCCGGCGGGCGATGTGCGCGGTGCTGCGCCCGGCCAGGCGTTGGGCGAAGTTCCACGCCACATGCCGCGCGGTGGACGGGTCGGGTGCCAGGCGCTGGAGCCGGCTGCCGTTGTGGTGAGTCGGCTTGTTCGTGTTGCTGGGCAACGGTTTCTCTTGGATCTGGTGCGATGACCGGGAGGTGGGTGCCAGGCGCTGCTCGTCCGGATCGATCGTGAGTGGCTGGTGGACGCGTTCGAGCGGATGGTCCGGCAGTTCGATCTCGGGGGGATCGGGCTGCCGGACCTCCGACGGTGGGTGGGGGTCGTCGTGCGGCTCGACCGTGTCCGCTGAGCGGGACGGACGTGTCGCGGGGCGGCAGGATTCGCGCCGTCGGCGATCCCGATCGGACCCGTGACCCGGTCCGGCTACTCCGAGGGCTGCATGACGGGGCGGTCGACGGCCATCAGCCAGCGGCCGTCCTCGCCCCGGCGCAGCACGTCGGTGCAGCTGCCGATGAGCTTCCGCTTCACGCCGTCCTCGTCGGTGCGCTCGATCACGAACGTCACGCCGATCAGCGACACGTCACCGGCCACGTAGGCGTGCGTCAGCGTCGCCTCGAGGTGCGGGCGGGGCGCGAGGAACGCCTCGAACCACGCCTTGCGCTCCGCGCCGGTGAGGGGCGCGCCGGAGAAGTTCGAGATCGCGTCCGGGCGGTAGAGCCGGTCGAACAGCGCGCCGTCACCGGAGTTGAACACGTCGATGAAGATGTCGTTCTGCGTGTCGATGTCGTCGGTGAGGTCTGGGAAGTTCGGGTCTACTTGGAGTGCAGCGGACATCTGTCCGTCCCACTTTCTGTTGGTGCGGCGAGCGCCGCAGCGCTGGTTCCCATGCGTTCGAAAAGCTATCCCGCGCCCTTTCACGAATGGCTCACAGACCGGTAATCGAGTGGTGATTACTCGATCGTGAGAATTGGCCGACCGGCCCTGGCTACAGTTTCGACGAGTTCGGATCCGGCGCCGGGAGAACAGCGCGTCCTGGAGTTCGAGCAGCCAACAACCGATCGGTGAGGGGCAAGGTCCGATGCAGGGAATCGAGAGGGATGCCAGGGCCGTGGTCGACGCCGTCCGCGACCTCGTGCCGCGGCTGCGAGCCAACGGTCCCGAGGCCGAGGAACGGCGGTGGATGCCGGAGGAGAACATCAAGCTGCTGGAGCAGGCGGGCGTGTTCCAGGCCGCGGTGCCGCGCAAGTTCGGCGGCTTGGACTTCAGCGTGGCCGAGCAGGTCGCGATCGTGACCGAGGTCGGCCGCGGCTGCGGGTCCACCGGCTGGGCCGTCAACGCCTGGATGTCCAGCGCGGGCATCATCGCCGCCTACCCGGACAAGACGCAGGAGGAGGTGTTCGCGGGCGGCTCGGTGCGGGTCTCGGGCGGGTTCACCCCCACCGGCACCCTCACCCCCACCGAGGGCGGCTACGTGCTCGACGGCAGCTGGAGGTTCAACACGGGCATCCGCGGCGCGGACTGGAACATCGTCGCGGCCATGGTGGAGGTCCCCGGCAACGAGGCCGAGGAGTTCTACGCCGTGGTGCCCGCCTCGGACTTCACCATCGCCGACGACTGGCACGTGTCCGCGGCGGCGGGCACCGGTAGCTGCACCACCAGCGTCAAGAACCTCTTCGTGCCGTCGCACCGCGTCGTGGACGGGATCGAGGTGCTGGAGGGCACGACCGGCGGCCGCTGGAACGCGGGTCTGCACGGCCGCGACTACGGCCTGATCCCGTACGTCGTCGCGCTCTCGGCGGGCGTCTACACGGGCTTGGCCAAGGCCGCGCTGGAGCTGTTCGTCGAACGCGCGCCCGGCCGCGGCATCGCCTACACGAACTGGACCGAGCAGGCGGAGCACCCGCACGTGCAGATCCAGCTCGGCACCGCCGCCAACAAGATCACCGCGGCCGAGGGCCTGACCGACCGCGTCACAGCGCTGATGCAGGACCGCGCCGACCGCGGCGCGGCGGTCACCACCGAGGAGAAGGCGGCCATCCGCGGCCAGGTCGGCTACGCCGTCCAGCTCGCCAAGGAGGCCGTGGAGATCGTTTACGGGCTCTCCGGCGCGTCCGTCATCCAGAAGTCCGTGCCGATCCAGCGCGTCTACCGCGACACCGTCGGCCTCGCGCTGCACGGCCTGCTGGCGCCGGTCACCAACCTCGAGGTGCACGGCCGCGTCCTGCTCGGCCTCGACCCCGACACGTTCTTCCTCTGATCACCGGAAAGCACCCCCAACCCCCACCACGCCAGGGAGCGCAGTCGTCATGACCGCTAGTGCCACCGTCCAGCTCACCGACGACCCCACCAAGCACACCGAGCACTACGTGCGGGTCTTCAACTCCAACGACCCCGCGGCCCTCGACCAGATGTACACCGCCGAGGCCGTCGCGGTGTGGGAGCCGAACCTGCCGCTGTCCGGAGACGCCCGGCGGGAGTACGCGAAGGAGTTCCTGTCGCGCAACCCGAAGATGACCGCGAAGGACCGCGAGCGCTTCATCACCGGGGACACCGCGCTGCTCATCGTCGACTGGAGCATCGAGATGACCGGTGTCGACGGGAAGCCCGAGCACCTGGAGGGCGTCGGCGTCGACGTCATCCGCAAGGGCCCGGACGGCAAGTGGCGGCACGCCGTGGACGACGCCTTCGGCCACCAGGCCTGACGTCGTCCGGCACGACCGCGCTGTCCTCCTCCGGCGCGCGGTCGTGTCCCGGCCGTCACCGGTCGACCAGCACCTCCTCGGGGGCGGACCGCGCGTCGTACTCGGCGCGCGCGCTCCCGATGGCCTCCTGGTGGGTCTCGGTCCAGTTGACCAGGGCCTGGATGGTCTCGTGCAGCGTCACGCCCATCGGGGTCAGCTCGTAGTCGACCCTGGGCGGCACCACGGGGAACACCGTGCGCTTGACCATGCCGTCGCGCTCCAGTTGGCGCAGCGTGACCGTCAGCATCCGCTGGCTGATGCCGTCGATCGCCCGACGCAGCTCGGAGAACCGCAGGACGCGGCGGTCCAGCAGCGAGATCACGAGCAGCGACCACTTGTCCGCGATGCGATCAAGGATCTGCCGAACTTCGCAGTCGACCCTCGTGTCCCACTGGCGGACTCCGTAGTCCTCGGTTCCCACGCAGAGACTGGGTGACTTCAAAGTGCCTTCTTCCATGACTCTGCATGGTGACTGATCATGCGTCTACGTACAAGAGGGAACGGGGTACCGAAAAGTAACCACCCAGCCGGGTGGTCGGCGCCGCACCCTCCGGGGCTTGTCACATAGGAGCTGTAGAAGTGTCCACGACACCGCAAAGTCCATCGGCCTCCGGTGGTCTCACCCGCATGAACGGCCGCGCACGCGCCTTGCTCTTCGTTTTGTGCGGCTCGATCTTCCTCGAGGGCGTCGACATCTCCATGCTGGGTGTCGCCCTGCCTTCCATCAAGGCGGACCTCGGCATGACGACCGGTGAGCTCCAGTGGGTGGTCAGCGCCTACGTGCTCACCTACGGCGGCTTCATGCTGCTCGGCGGCCGGGCCGCCGACCTGCTGGGCCGCCGCAAGATGTTCATCTTCTGGCTCACCGTCTTCCTGATCTTCTCCGGCCTCGGCGGCTTCGCGACCGAGAGCTGGATGCTGATCGCGTCCCGGTTCATCTCGGGTCTGGCCGCGGCCTTCATGACGCCCGCGGGCCTGTCGCTGATCACCACCAGCTTCGCCGAGGGGCCGCTGCGCAACCGCGCGCTGCTCTGGTACGCGGGCACCGCGGCGGGCGGCTTCTCGCTCGGCCTCGTCGTCGGCGGCCTGCTGACCGCGCTGGGCTGGCGCTGGGTGTTCTTCGCGCCCGTCATCCTGGCCGCGATCATCCTCGTGATGGCCGTGAAGCTCATCGAGGACAACGAGATCCCCGACCCCGCGAACCGGAAGTACGACGTCCTCGGCGCGGTCACCGTGACGCTCGGCGCCGTCGGGCTGGTCTTCACCGTGGTCCGCGCGCCCGACGCGACCGTCTCCGAGACGGTGCTGACCGCGGTCGTCAGCCTCGCGCTGCTCGTGGCGTTCGTCGTGGTGGAGAAGAAGCACCCCGCGCCGCTGGTGCGGCTGGGCATCTTCCGCAACGCGAGCCTGCTGCGGGCGAACATCGCCACGGTGCTGTTCGCGGGCTCGTTCTTCGCGTTCCAGTTCATCACCGTCCTGTACCTGCAGGACCTGCGCCACTGGACCCCGCTCCAGACCGGTGTCGCGCTGCTGGTGATCGGCATCGACTCGGTGCTCGCGCCGACGCTGACGCCGAAGCTGGTCGACCGGTTCGGCAACCACAAGGTCATGTTCGTCGGCGTCGCCCTCACGGTGGTGGCCTACGCGCTGTTCCTCGGCATCCCGGCGGACGCGGGCTACTGGCAGTCCATGTTCCCGACGATGCTGCTGCTCGGCCTGGCGTTCACGCTGGTCTACGGTCCGCTCACGATCGTGGCCGTCGAGGGCATCGCCGACGAGGAGCAGGGGTTGGCGGGCGGCATCTGGAACACCTCGTTCCAGTTCGGCGCCGCGCTCGGCCTGGCGGTGGCCACGCTGCTGAGCGTGCCGAAGTCCGCCGGTGAGGAAGGCCTCCTCGCCGGGTTCCACGCCGCGTACGTCCTGCCCGTGGTGGCGGCCGCCGTCGCGGTGGTGGTGGTCGGCACCGGCCTGGTCGCGAAGCCCGCGGTGGCCCCGGTGGACCAGCACGCGACCACCTGACCCGACGTCCTGTCGGGACACCCGAGGCCCCGGAATCGTGCGCAACGGCGCGCACGGTTCCGGGGCCTCGGTTCTTTTCGCGATTGTCGGGCGATTGTCGGGCGGTTACCGGTCCATGACCGCCTCGACCGCGCGATTACCGAACGAAAAGCGATCGCCGTCGTCACGCCTCTAGGCTCGACTTCGTCACCGAGAGCAATTCTTTCTCGGTGAAATCGCAGTCAGTGCCGCTGAGGAGGCAGGAATGACGACGATCGACAGGAATGTCGACGTTTCGACGATTCTGGACGCGGTGGCCGACATCGCGCCCGCGTTGCGCGAGAACGGTCGCCAGGCGGAACGGGAACGGCGGGTGCCGACCGAGTCCATCGCGCTGCTGGAGAAGGCGGGCGTCTTCCGGCTCACCACGCCCCGCCGGTTCGGCGGGCTGGAGGCCCCGCTCGCCGACCAGGCCGCGGTCTACGAGGCCATCGCCAAGGCCGACAGCGCGACCGGCTGGGCCGCGATGATCCTGCAGTCGAGCGCGTGGATCTACACCACGTACTCGGACCAGGCGCAGGAGGAGATCTTCGCCAAGCCCGACGTGCGGGCGTCCACCGGATTCAGCCCCACCGGCACCGTCGAGCCCGCCGAGGGTGGCTGGGTGGTCAACGGGACCTGGAAGTGGTTGTCCGGCATCAACCACGCCGACTGGGTGACGCTGGCCGCGCTGCACATGACGCCGGAGGGCCCGATGCCCTACGCCGCCGTGGTCCGCGCGTCGGAGCTGACCGTCCTCGACGACTGGGACACCTCGGCCGCCGAGGGCACGGGTTCGGCCTCGGCGAGGGCCGACGGGGTGTTCGTGCCCGCCCACCGGGTGCTCTTCCTGATCGACATGCTCGGAGCGGGAGCCCCGGACCGCGCGAACTCCGGCGCCACCGGCTCCAACTACGCGTTCCTGCCGCTGGTCATGATCGGGGCGGCGGCGTCGTACATCGGCATCGCCAAGGGCGCTTACGAGACGCTGCTGGAGCGGCTGCCCGGACGCCCCATCACCTACACGTCGTGGACCGAGCAGGGCCAGTCGCCGGTGACGCAGATCCAGGTCGCCACGGCGGAGAACAGGATCGCCGCCGCGGAGGCGCTGGCCGCCGCCGTGGTCGCGGTGCTCCAGGGCCACGCCGACGCGGGCACCTACCCCGAGATGGAGGAGCGGGCCCGGCTGCGCGGCCGGGTCGCCATGGTCGTCGAACTGGCCAAGGAGGCGGTCGAGGTCCTGCACACCGCCGCGGGCGCCTCGGCCATCGCCCGCGACGTGCCGTTCCAGCGGTTCCACCGGGACATGCTCGGACTGGCGAACCACGCGCTGTTCCTGTTCAACACCAACATGGAGGTCCACGGCAGGGTGCTGCTGGGCATCTCGCCCGACACCCCCTTCCTGTAGGTCGCGCACCGCGGCACCGCCTCCTCCCCGTCC
>NZ_JBHYHC010000016.1:0-111508 GCF_042738955.1 Umezawaea sp. NPDC059074 | reverse complement strand
TTAAAATTGGAGATCGGGCAGGGCTTTGGGGCACTGCCTTTTGGCCCGATCAAGGCCGAAATGAGGGGTCCCCAAGTCAAATCGGCCACACCAACGACGGAAATCGCCCGGTGACCACGACGACAGCCGGAGCCGCCCGGTGACCACGACGGAAGCGGCAGCCACCCGGCGACCACTGCCGGAAGCAGCGGCCACCGGCAGAACACCGCTGGAAGCAGTAGCCGCGGGTTGAAGCAGCCGCCGGAAGGCCAACGCCGGAAACCGCCAGAACCCAAACCCAAGGCAAGACACGCCTCCGCAAGGGTCCTCGATCGAGCAGAACCCCCCAATACACAAGGTACAAGCCACCACCGACAAAAACCGGCTCACCCGATCAGGCGACTCCCACATCCCACGCCGGGCTCAACCCCCAGCCAACCGTTCCGCGATCAAGTCCGTCACCTCGTCCTGGTGCTCGCTCAGGTAGAAGTGCCCTCCGGGGTAAACCTGCAAGTCAAACGCCCCACTGGTGTGCTCCGCCCAGGCCCGAGCTTCCTCTATCGTCGCCTTGGGATCCGAGTCCCCCACCAGCACCGTCACCGGGCACTCCACCACCGCCCCGTCCTCACACCGATAAGTCTCCACGGCCTTGTAATCGGCCCGGATCACCGGTATCACCAGCCGCAGCAGGTCCTCGTTCCCGAGCAACCGCGAATCCGTCCCGCTCAACAACTGCAACTCCGCGACGATCCCGTCGTCGTCCCGCAGGTGAACCTGGTCGTCCCGGTACCGCGACGGAGCACGACGCCCCGAAGCGAACAGGGCCACCGGCGATACCCCGACGCGTTCCAAACCTCGCGCCACTTCGAACGCCAGGGTCGCCCCCATGCTGTGCCCCAGCAACGCCAGGGGCTTGTCGGAGGTCCACGGTTTCAGGGCTTGGACGATCCGGTCGGCCAGTTCGGGAACGGATTCGATGCAGGGTTCCGCGCGGCGGTCCTGCCTGCCGGGGTATTGCACCGCCAGCACTTCCACTCCCGGCCTCAGGGATTCCGAGACCGGGTAGTAAAAACTCGCCGATCCTCCCGCGTGCGGAAGGCATACCAGCCGGACGGTCGCGTCCGGGCTGGGGTGGAACCGTCGGATCCACAGGGCGGTGTCGACCACTACTCGTGCCATGGCGGTTGGTTGTTCCTCTCACGACATCACGACAGTCACCAGGGGCGCACAACCTCCAGGCGCATCCGGAAGGGACGTTCGGATTGGTTTCACCACAATGGTGCGGGACGCCGTCGGCGTCCCGCACCCCCTGTTCACCCCTGTTCGGGCGTGTTCTCCACCAGCCACCCGTGGACCAGGGCCGCGGTCGAGGCCGCATGTTCTTGCATCATCGAGAAGTGCGTGCCCGGTGCGTCCACAACGGAGTGGTCGTAGTCCCAAGTGGACCGCCAGTCGGCGGCCGGATCCATGCCCGGCAACGGTTCCGATGCCCGGACCAGGAGGGTAGGGGTCGTGATCGGGGTCGGCTGCCAGCCGGCGTAGACCCGGCAGTACGCGCCCATCGCGGTGAGGCGCTGGTCGTCGACCAGCGGGGCCTCGACGTCACCCACGACCTCGGGGTGCACGCGGGACAGGGCCTCGCGGTCGTGGCGGAAGATGTCCATCAGCACCAGTGCCGCGGCGGGCGTCCCCAGGCTCTCCAGGTGCGCCGCCACGCCGTGCGCCAGCGTACCGCCGGACGAGTGCCCGACCAGCACGAACGGCTTGCCCTCCGCCTGCTCCAGCACCGCCTGGGCCTGTGCCCGGACGATCGCGTCGATGGACGCGGGCACCAGCTCCCCCTTGAGGAAACCGGGCGTGGACACCACGGACACGGTCCGCTCGTCCCGCAGCGACGCCGCGAAGCGGGCGTACACCTGCGGTCCGGAGTTGGCCAGGATCGGCGGGAAGCAGATCAGGCCGGGACCGGTGTCGCCCTTGGCCAGCCGCGCGGAGTGCAGCGGTTCGGGCAGGTCCTCCGGGCCGGTGAACGACGGCCGGAACTCCGAGACCGCCATCAGCAGCCCCATGAAGTCCTCGCCACGCCCGGAGGCGGTGGCCTGCTGGTGCAGCAGACCGAGCGTTCCACCGGGAGCGGCGACGGCCGTGTCCGGCACGGCGATCTCGCGTTCCAGCAGTTCGGCGACCAGCGCGGGCGTGGGGTGGTCGAACAGCAGCGTCGGCGGCAGCCGCAGCCCGGTGACCGCGTTGAGCACGTTCCGCAGCTCCACCGAGGTCAGCGAGTCGAAGCCCAGTTCCACGAACTGCTGCGTCGGCTCGACCTTCTTCGCGCCGCTGTAGCCCAGCACGGCGGCGGTGTGCGTCAGGACGGCGTCCAGCAGCGCCCGCGTCCGGTCCTCTGCGGACAGGCCGCGCAGGTCCAGCCGCACGTCCGCCGACGCGGTCCGGCGGGTCGTCACGCGAACCAGGCCGCGCAGCAGCGCGGGCAGGGCGGGTCCGGCGCCGCGCAGTCCGGCGGTGTCCAGCTTCATCGGCACGGCGACCGCGTGCTCGCCGCGGAACGCCCGGTCGAACAGCGACAGCCCCTCGGCCACGCCCAGCGCCGCGACGCCGGAGCGCCGCAGGCGGTCCTGGTCGGCGGTCATGCCGCCCAGGTCGTCCCACAGGCCCCAGGCCAGCGACAAGCCGGCCAGTCCCCGTGCCTTCCGCTGCTGCATCAGGGCGTCCAGGTAGGCGTTGGCGGCGGCGTAGTTGCCCTGGCCGGGCGTGCCGAACGTGCCCGCGGCCGACGAGAACACCACGAACGCGTCCAGGTCACCGGCCAACTCGTGCAGGGCCGCGACCGCGTCCACCTTGGGCCGCAGGACGGTGTCGACCTGCGCGGCGGTCATCTTCCCGAGCGTCGAGTCGTCCAGCACACCGGCGGTGTGCACGATCGCCTTCACGTCGTGCGCGGCCAGCAGCGCGGCCACCGCGGAGCGGTCGGCGACGTCGCAGGCCGCGAACTCCACCGCGGCACCGAGGGCGGCCAGTTCTGCGGCCAGCTCCAAGGCGCCGGGCGCGTCCGCGCCACGCCTGCTCGCCAGCAGCAGCTCCCGCACCCCGTGCTCGACCACCAGGTGCCGCGCGAACAGCGAGCCGAGCCCGCCGGACGCGCCGGTCACCAAGACCTTGCCGGAGCTGAAGGATCGGGAGGCGTCCACATCGGACACCGTGCGCGCCAGGCGGGGCGCGAACACCTCGCCACCGCGGACCGCGATCTCCGGCTCGTCCGCGACCGTGACGACGTCGCCGTCGACCACGTCGACCAGCACGAACCGGCCGGGGTACTCGGCCTGCGCCGACCGGACCAGCCCGCGCACCGCGGCACCGGCCAGGTCGGTCACGTCGTCACCGGCCCGCACAGCGACCGCGCCGCGGGTCACGAACGCCACCACGGCGTCGGACTCGGCGTGCTCGCGCACGGTGGCCAGCGCGGCGTGCACGGCCTCGGACACCGTCCCGGCCACCTCGACCACCACGACGTCACCACGGGCGGCGGGAGCCGTGACCGGCGTCCACTCGACGTGGAAGAGGGAGTCGGTCGCCTGCGGCGCGAGCGCCACCGGGCGCAGCACCAGCGAGTCGACGGACGCGACCGGTGCGCCGGTGGTGTCGGCGACCAGCAGCGACACCGCGTCGGTGCCCGCTCCGGTCATCCGGACCCGCAACTCCCCCGCGCCGACCGCGTGCAGCCGGACGCCGGAGAACGAGAACGGGAGCCGGGTGCCGTCGCCCTCGGCGAGGAAGTCGCCGAACCGGATGGCGTGCAGCGCGGCGTCGAGCAGCGCCGGGTGCAGGCCGAACGCGGTGGTGTCGGCGTCCAGCGAGACCTCGGCGAACACCTCGGACCCGCTGCGCCAGGCCGACTTGAGGCCCTGGAACACCGGCCCGTACTCCAGGCCCAGCGCGGCGAAGTCCTCGTACAGCCCGTCCACCTCGACGGCTTCGGCGTCCGCGGGCGGCCACACGGCGAGATCGTCCGAGGTCGTGTCCGCGGCCTGGCCGAGCGCGCCGGTCGCGTGCCGCGTCCACGGGCCGTCGGCGGCGGTGCGGGAGAACACGGTCAGCGTGCGCCGACCGGCATCCTCCTCGCCGACCATGACCCGCAGCGCCACGCCACCGTGCTCGGGCAGCACCAGCGGGGCCTCGAGGGTGAGTTCTTCGAGCAGGTCGCAGTCGACCTGCGCACCGGCCTGGAGCGCCATCTCGACGAACGCCGTGCCGGGCAGCAGGACCGTGCCGGCCACCGCGTGATCGGCGAGCCACGGGTGGGTGTTGAGCGCCAGCCTGCCGCTGAACACCAGCGCGCCGGACTCCGGCAGCGACACCTCGGCGCCGAGCAGCGGGTGGTTGCCAGCGCCCAGCCCGAGGCCCACGGCGGTGCCGTCGTCGGCTCCGGCGGGCGACTCCAGCCAGTAGCGCTCGCGCTGGAACGCGTACGTCGGCAGGTCCACGGTCTTCGCGCCCGCGAAGAACGCCGTCCAGTCGACCGCCACCCCCCGCGTGTGCAGCGCGGCCAGACCGCTGACCAGCGAGCGGACCTCGGACCGGTCCTTGCGCAGCAACGGGGTCACGGGGACCTCGGCCATCGCGGCGAGGACGCCGTCCGGGCCCACCTCCACGAACGTCGTGACGCCCTGCTGTTCCAAGGTCTGCACGGCCTCGTGGAAGCGCACGGTGTTGCGGACGTGGGCGACCCAGTACTCCGGGTTCGTCACGTCGCCGAGCAGCTCGATCCGGGGCTGCTGGAAGGTGAGGTCGGAGACGACGGCGCGGAAGTCGTCCAGCATCGGGTCCATCAACGGCGAGTGGAACGCGTGCGAGACCGCGAGCCGCTTGGACTTCCGGTCGCCGAACTTCGCGACCACGGAGGCGACAGCGGATTCCTCGCCCGCGAGCACGATCGCCTTCGGACCGTTGATCGCCGCGATGGAGACGGACTCGGTGAGGTGGGGCGTGACCTCGTCCTCGGTGGCCTGCAAAGCGACCATCGCGCCACCGGCGGGCAACGCCTGCATCAGCCGGGCACGGGCGTTGACCAGCGCGGCGGCGTCGTCCAGCGAGAGCACACCGGCCACGTGGGCCGCGGCGATCTCGCCGATCGAGTGCCCCGCCAGGTAGTCGGGACGAAGGCCCCACGACTCGACCAAGCGGTAGAGAGCAACTTCCAGGGCGAAGATCGCGGGCTGGGTGAACTCGGTGCGGTCCAGTTCCTCTTGGGTGTCCCGCACGTCCACCAACGCGGCGACCTCGTCGAACGCGGCCGCGAACACCGGGTAGGCCGCGTACAGCTCACGGCCCATGCCCGCGCGCTGCGAGCCCTGGCCGGTGAACAGGACCGCGAGCTTCCCGGCCACGGCGGTGCCGGAGGCGGGCGCGTCCAACACGGTCAGCAGCTCATCTCGGTCGTCAGCGACCACGGCCGCGCGGTGCTCCAGCAGCGTGCGGCTGGTGGCCAGCGAGAACGCCACGTCCAGCGGGTTCGCGGAGGGGTTGGCGGTCAGGTGGGCCTTGAGCTTGGCGGCCTGCGCGACCACCGCCGAAGGGGTCTTGCCGGACAGCAGCCACGGCAGCGTCGACCACTCGGTGGGCTCGTCCGCCTCGACGGCGGGCACGTGCTCCAGCACCACGTGCGCGTTGGTGCCGCTGATCCCGAACGACGACACCGCCGACCGGCGGACGCGGCCGCTCTCGGGCCACGGCGTCGAGTCGGTGACCAGCTCGACCGAGCCGGACGTCCAGTCGACGTGCGGGGAGGGCGCGTCGACGTGCAGGGTCTTCGGCATCACGCCGTGCCGCATGGCCATGACCATCTTGATCACGCCCGCGACACCGGCCGCGGCCTGGGTGTGGCCGAGGTTGGACTTCACCGCGCCCAGCAGGACGGGCGTGGACCGGTCCTGGCCGTAGGTCTCCAGCAACGCCTGCGCCTCGATGGGGTCGCCCAGCTTGGTGCCGGTGCCGTGCGCCTCCACGGCATCGATGTCCGAAGTGGACAGTCCGGAGTTGGCCAGCGCCTGGCGGATGACCCGCTGCTGCGACGGCCCGTTCGGGGCGGTGAGGCCGTTCGACGCGCCGTCCTGGTTCACGGCCGTGCCGCGCAGGATCGCGAGCACCGGGTGGCCGTTGGCGCGGGCGTCGGCGAGGCGCTCGATGACGAGCATGCCCGCGCCCTCGCCCCAGCTCGACCCGTCCGCCGCGGCGGCGAAGGGCTTGCAGCGCGAGTCGGGGGCCATCGCGCCCTGGGTGCTGAACTCCACGAACGTGCCGGGCGTCGCCATCACCGTGACACCGCCGGCCACGGCCAGCGAGCACTCGCCGGAGCGGAGTGCCTGCGCGGCCAGGTGCAGCGCCACCAGCGAGGACGAGCACGCGGTGTCGACCGTGACGGCCGGGCCTTCCAGGCCGAGCGTGTAGGCGATGCGGCCGGACGCGACGCTGCCCGCGGTGCCGGTGCCGAAGTAGCCGCCGACCTCCTCGGGCAACGAGGTCAGGCGCGTGCCGTAGTCGTGGTACATCATCCCGGCGAACACGCCGGTCTGGCTGCCGCGCAACGAGGTCGGGTCGATCCCGACCCGCTCGAACGCCTCCCACGACGTCTCCAGCAGCAACCGCTGCTGGGGGTCCATGGCCAGGGCTTCCCTCGGGTTGATGCCGAAGAACGCCGGGTCGAACTCGCTGGCGTCGTAGAGGAACCCGCCCTCGGCCGCGTTGCTGGCCTCGGTCAGGTAGTCGATGTTCCAGCCGCGGTCGGTCGGGAAGCCCCCGATCGCGTCCCGACCGGCCGCCAGGAGGTCCCAGAGACCTTCCGGGCTCGTGACGCCGCCGGGGAAGCGGCAGCTCATGGCGACGATCGCGATCTGGTCGTCGTCGACCGACGTGGCCGCGCGCACCACCGCGGCGGCACCGCCGGAGCCGACGATCTTGCCTCGCAGGTACTCCACCAGCACGTCGGCGGTCGGGTAGTCGAACACCAGCGTGGCGGGCAGCTTCAGGCCGGTCGCGGCGTTGATCCGGTTGCGCAGCTCGACCGCGGTCAGCGAGTCGAAGCCCAGCTCGCGGAACGCCTTCGAGGTGTCGACCGTGTCCGTGGACGCGAACCCGAGCACCGCCGTGACGTGCGTGCGCACCAGGTCCAGCAGGAGCTTGACCTGCTCGGCCTCGGGCAGCGCGCCGAGCTTCTGCGCGAGCCCGGACGCGGCGGCCTGGTCGGCGGCGGACGCGGTGCGCCTGCCGGGCGCGCGGGTGAACCCGCGCAGCAGGGCGGGGACGGACGCGCCCGCGCCGCGCAGGGCGGCGGTGTCCAGGTGCATCGCGACCAGGACGGGCTCGGTCGACGCGAGCGTGGCGTCGAACAGCGCGAGGCCCTCCCCGGAGGTCAGGCCGCCGACGCCGCCGGACACCCGGCCGCGGTCGGCGTCGGCCATCTCGCCGGTCATCTCGCTGGCCTGCTCCCACAGCCCCCACGCCAGCGACAGCGCGGGCTTGCCCTGGGCGACGCGGTGGCGGGCGAAGGCGTCGACGAACGCGTTGGCGGCGGCGTAGTTCGCCTGGCCAGCGTTGCCGAACGTGCCCGCGGCCGAGGAGAACAGGATGAAGTTCTCCACGTCCCCGACCAGCTCGTCCAGGTTGAGCACCGCGTCGACCTTGGGCCGCAGCACGGTGTCCAGCCGGTCGGGCGTGAGCGACGACAGCACGCCGTCGTCCAGCACACCGGCCGTGTGCACGACGGAGGTCACCGGGTGCTCGGCCAGCAGCGCGGCCAGGGCGTCGCGGTCGGCGGCGTCGCACGCGGCGACGGTCACCGCCGCCCCGAGGGCGACCAGCTCGTCGCGCAGCTCGGCCGCGCCGGGGGCGTCCAGGCCACGGCGGGAGGTGAGCACGAGGTCGCGGACGCCGTGCTCCACCACCAGGTGGCGGGCCAGCAAAGCGCCCAGCACACCGGTCGCTCCGGTCAGCAGCACGCGACCGTCGGCGGAGAACACGGGCTCGTCCACAGTGGACACGGCCGCGCGGGTCAGCCGGGGCACGCGCACGACACCGTCGCGCAGCTGGAGTTCCGGCTCGCCGGACTCGACGGCGGCGGTCAGCATCCTCGCCGACGCGGCCGTGGTGTCGGAGTCGACCAGGACGAACCGGTCGGGGTTCTCGGTCTGGGCCGAGCGGATCAGGCCTCGGACAGCCTCGGCCGCGAGGGAGTCGCCACCACCGGTGAGGAGGACAAGACGGGATTCACCGGCAAGGCACTCCTGCGCCTGCGCGAGTGCGGCGTGAACGGCTGCGTGAACGGAGCCTGCGTCAGCCTCTGGGAACGCGTGGGAAACCACATCAACATCGGGCACCTCTTCCAGTGGGGTCTCAAGGGCGTCGAGGGGCAGGACCTGCCAGTCGACGCGGAACAGCGACCGGCCCGTGGCGGGTCCGGCGGCGGCTTGCTGGGAAACGGGGCGCAGCACCAGTTCCTCGACCGACGCGACCGGCTGGCCGGTCTCGTCGGCGACGACGACCGACACCGAACCGGTGCCGACCGGGGAGATCCGGACCCGCAGCGCGGTCGCGCCCGCGGCGTCCAGCCGAGTGCCGGTCCAGGTGAACGGCAGCCACGGCGTGTCCGTGACCTCGATGAACGAGCCGAGGCCGACGGCGTGCAGAGCGGCGTCGAGCAGCGCGGGGTGCAGGCCGAAGCCGACGACCTTCGCGCCCTCGGGCAGGGCGACCTCGGCGAACACCTCGTCGCCGGAGCGCCAGGCGGCGCGCAGGCCGCGGAAGGTGGGGCCGTAGCCGAGGCCGATGCCCGCGAGCCCGTCGTACAGGCCGCTGGTGTCGATCGCCTCGGCCCCGGACGGCGGCCACGCGGTGAGGTCGGCCGGGGCCGCTCCCCCATCGGCGGCCATCGTGCCGGTGGCGTGGCGGGTCCACGGCTCGTCGTCGTCCGCGAACTCGATCCGCGAGTACACGGCCACCGCGCGGAGGCCGGTCTCGTCGGGGGCTTCCAGGACGACCCGCACCACGACGGCGTCGGTGTCGCCCAGCACGAGCGGGGCTTCCAGGGTCAGCTCGTCCACGACCCCGCAGCCGACCTGGTCACCGGCGCGGATCGCGAGCTCCACGAACGCCGTGCCGGGCAGCAGGACCGCGTCGGACACGCGGTGGTCGGCCAGCCACGGGTGCGTGCGCTGGGACAGCCTGCCGGTGAACAGGTAGCCGGCGGAGTCGGGCAGCGCGACGGCCGCGCCGAGCAGCGCGTGGTCCATGACGCCGAGACCGGCGGACGTGACGTCGCCGTAGCCGGACCCGGTGGTGTCGAGCCAGAACGGCTGGCGCTGGAACGGGTACGTGGGCAGCTCGACCGCGCGGGGGCTGTGACCGGCGAACACCGCGTCCCAGTCGAGCGCCAGGCCGCGCACGTGGGCCTGGGCGAGGGACGTGAGCAGCCGGGTCGGGCCGCCTTCGCCGCGGCGCAGCGAGCCGATGACGACGGCCTCGGTGCCGAGGTCGTCGACGATGTCCTGCACGCCCATGGTGAGCACGGGGTGCGGGCTCATCTCCAGGAAGAACCGGTGGCCGCGCTCGACCAGCGCGTGCACGCCCAGCGCGAACTCGGCGGTCTCGCGGAGGTTGGTGTACCAGTAGTCCGCGCCCAGCTCGGTGCCGTCGATCGGCTTGCCGGTGACGGTGGAGTAGAACGGGATCTCGCCCGCCATCGGCTTGACCGGTCCGAGCAGCTCGGCCAGCCGGTCGCGGATGATCTCCACGTGCGCCGAGTGGGACGCGTAGTCCACGGCGATGCGCTTGGCGCGGACGCCATCGGCGTCGCACGCGGCGACCAGCTCGTCCAGGGCGTCGTTGTCGCCGGAGACGACCGTGGCGCGCGGGCCGTTGACCGTGGCGACCGAGATCCGGCCGTCCCAGCGGGTCAGCAGCTCGCGGGTCTTCGCGGACGGCAGCGCGACGGACACCATGCCGCCGAGGCCGGACAGCGCGCCGAGCGCCTGGCTGCGCAGCGCGACGACGCGGGCGGCGTCGTCCAGCGACAGCGCGCCCGCGACGCACGCGGCGGCGATCTCGCCCTGCGAGCTGCCGACGACGGCGGCGGGCGTGACGCCGTAGGAGCGCCACACCTGGGCCAGCGACACCATCACGGCCCACAGCGCGGGCTGGACGACGTCGACCCGGTCGAAGCCCGGAGCGCCGTCCTCCTCCCGCAGCACGTCGATGAGGGACCAGTCCACATAGGACGACAGGGCGGTCTCGCACTCCGCCATGCGGGTGCGGAAGACCTCGTTGTCGTCCAGGAGTTCGAGGGCCATGCCGACCCACTGCGAGCCCTGGCCGGGGAAGACGAAGGCGATCTTGCCGCGCACGTCCGCCACGCCCTCGACCACGTCCGCGCTGACCTCGCCGTCGGCGAGCGCGTCGAGGGCGAAGTCGGCGCGCTCCCGGCCGATCACGACCGCGCGGTGCGGGAAGCGGGCGCGGGTCGTGGCCAGCGAGTAGCCGAGGTCGGCGACCGACACGTCCGGGTTGGCGGCCAGGTGGTCGCGGAACTGGGCAGCCTGGGCACGCAACGCGGTCTCGCCGCGAGCCGACAGCACCCACGGGAGCACCCCGGCCTTCGGAGTCCGCTCCGCGGTCTCGTCGGCGACCGGCGCCTGCTCGATGATCGTGTGGGCGTTGGTGCCGCTGAAGCCGAACGAGGACACGGCCGCGCGGCGGGGTTCGCCGGTCTCGGGCCAGGCGCGCTCCTCGGTCAGCAGCTCGACCGCGCCGGCGGTCCAGTCGATGTGCGGGGACGGCTCGTCGACGTGCAGCGTCTTCGGCATGACCCCGTTGCGGACGGCCATGACCATCTTGATGACACCGGCGACACCGGCGGCGGCCTGCGTGTGGCCGAAGTTCGACTTGATCGAGCCCAGTCGCAGCGGCTCCTGGCGGTCCTGGCCGTAGGTGGCGAGGAGGGCCTGGGCCTCGATCGGGTCGCCGAGCTTGGTGCCGGTGCCGTGCGCCTCGACCAGGTCGACCTGGCGGGTGGTGAGACCGGCGTCGGCGAGCGCGGACTGGATCACCCGGCGCTGCGACGGGCCGTTGGGGGCGGTGAGGCCGTTGGACGCGCCGTCCTGGTTGATCGCGGACCCCTTGATGACCGCGAGGACCGGGTGCCCGAGGCGCTGGGCCTCGGACAGCCGCTCGACGAGCAGCATGCCCGCGCCCTCGCCCCAGCCGGTGCCGTCCGCGGCGGCGGCGAACGCCTTGCAGCGGCCGTCGCCCGCGAGGCCCTTCTGGCGGGAGAACTCGATGAACGTGCCGGGCGTGGCCATGATCGTGACGCCGCCCGCGAGGGCCAGGGTGCACTCGCCGGAGCGCAACGCCTGGATCGCCCAGTGCAGCGCCACCAACGACGAGGAGCACGCCGTGTCGATCGTGACGGCCGGGCCCTCCAGACCGAGCGTGTAGGCCACGCGGCCGGAAGCGACGCTGCCCGCGGTGCCGGTGCTGAGGTAGCCGCCGATCTCCTCGGGGATCTCGGTCAGCCCGGTGGAGTAGTCGTGGTACATCACGCCGGCGTAGACACCGGTCTTGCTGCCCTTGACCGTGGCGGGGTCGATGCCCGCGCGTTCGAACGCCTCCCACGAGGTCTCCAGCAGCAACCGCTGCTGCGGGTCCATCGCCAAGGCTTCGCGCGGCGAGATGCCGAAGAACGTCGGGTCGAACTCGGCGGCGTCGTAGAGGAAGCCGCCCTTGGCCACGTAGCTCTGGTTCGTGGCCTCGGGGTCGTCGCCGAACAGGCCCTCGATGTCCCAGCCGCGGTCGGTCGGCAGCGGCGAGATCGCGTCCTGCTGACCGGTCACCAGGTCCCACAGGTCTTCCGGGCTCTTGACGCCACCGGGGTACCGGCAGCTCATGCCGATGATCGCGATGGGCTCGTGGTCAGCCTCCTCGACCTCCTTCAAGCGCTTCCGGACCGTGCGCAGGTCCGCGGTGGCGCGCTTGAGGTAATCGCGCAGCTTCTCCTCGTTGTCCATCGTCACATCAGCTCCTGGTCGAGCAGGTCGAAGAGTTCGTCGTCGGTGGCCGCGTCCAGATCCGCGTTCTCGGATTCCGGCGCCGCCAGTCCGGCCAGTACCGCTTGCAACCGTTCGGTGATCCGCGCACGCGCGGCCTCGTCCCGGCCCAGTTCGATGAGTTCGGCGGACAGTCGATCGAGGTCACCCAGCGAGAGCGGCGCTCCGGCGGGTGTGTCGGGCACGACCTCGACCCGCAGCTGGTCCACCAGCGCGGCCGGGGTCGGGTAGTCGAACACCAGCGTCGCGGGCAGCTTCAGCCCGGTCGCGGCGTTCAGTCCGTTGCGCAGTTCCACGGCGCTGAGCGAGTCGAAGCCCATCTCCTGGAACGTGCGGTGCTCGTCCACGGCGTCGGGACCGGCCAGGCCGAGCGCGCTCGCCACGTGCGAGCGGACGACGTCGAGCAGCACCTGGTCCCGGTCGCCGTCGGACAGTCCGGCGATCCGCTTGCTCAACGACTCCTGGGGCGCGGCCTCGGCGGCGTTGGCGCGGCGCACCGGCTTGCGGACGAGTCCGCTGAGCAGGGCGGGCACCCGGTCGCCGAGGGCGGTGGTGTCGAGGTGCATCGGCACGAGCACGGCGTCCGGGCCGGCGAGCGCCGTGTCGAACAGCGCCACACCCTCCTCTTCGGACAGTGCCGTGCCGAGCTTCGCGGAGTCGGCGGTCATGCCGCCGGTGTCCTCCCACAGGCCCCAGCCGAGCGACAGCGCGGGCTTGCCGTGCGCGTGCCGGTGCTGGGCCAGTGCGTCGAGGAACGCGTTGGCGGCGGCGTAGTTGGCCTGGCCGGGGTTGCCGAACGTGCCCGCGGCGGACGAGAACAGGACGAACGCGTCCAGGTCGCCGGTCAGCTCGTGCAGGTTCAGCGCGGCGTCCACCTTGGGGCGCAGCACCTTCTCCAGCCGCTCGGGGGTGAGCGAGGTGAGGATGCCGTCGTCCAGCACGCCCGCGGCGTGCACCACGGCCGTGACCTGGTGCTCGGCCAGCAGCGGGGCCAGCGCGGCGCGGTCGGCCACGTCGCAGGCGACCACGTTGACCGCCGCGCCCAAGGCCCGCAGCTCGTCGCGCAGGTCGAGCGCGCCGGGTGCGTCCGGGCCGCGCCTGCTGGTGAGCAGGAGCTTGGTGACGCCGTACTCCGTCACGAGGTGCTTGGCGAACACCGCGCCGAGAGCGCCGGTCGCGCCGGTCATCAGGACCGTGCCACCTTCCCGGAACTCCGGCTTCGGGGCCTCGACGGCGGCCACGCGGGCCAGACGGGGAGCGCTGAGCGCGCCTTCGCGGATGGACACCTGCGGTTCACCGGTGGCGAGCGCCGCGCCGAGCGCGCGGACCGAGTCCTCGTGGTCGTCGAGGTCGACCAGCGCGAAGCGGTCCGGGTTCTCGGCCTGCGCCGAGCGGACCAGGCCTTGCACGGCGGCACTGGCGAAGTCGTCGCCCCTGGTCACGAACACCAGGCGGGCGTCGCGGTCGGCGGCCAGCCACTCCTGCGCGACGGTGAGGGCCTGCTCGACGGTGGCCCTGGTGGCGTGGGCGAGTCCGTTCGCTCCCAGGTCCGGGACCGACGAGACCAGCAGGGCGTCCACGTCGCCGACCTCGGCGAGCGTGGCGTGGGACGGGATGTCCAACGCCTGCGCGAGCTTCAGGTCGTCCGAGCCGAGCACCGCGAGCTTCGTGACGGCCGTGGTCGGGGTCGGGATGGCGACCTGGTCGACCCGGAACAGCGAGCGGGTGAAGCCGCCGCCGAGCTGGTCGGCCGCGAGGGGCCGCAGCACCAGCGAGGCGACCGAGGCGACCGGGGCGCCGGTCGGGTCGGCGATCTCCAGGCTGACGGCGTCGCCGCCCGCCTTGGCCATCCGGATCCGCAGCGCGGACGCGCCGACGGCGTGGACGCGGACGCCTTCCCAGGCGAACGGGAGTCGGGCCTGGCCGGTGTTCTCGAAGAAGTCGCCGACGCCGACGGCGTGCAGGCACGCGTCCAGCAGGGCCGGGTGGACGGCGTAGTCGGAGGTGTCCTCGGCGACCGCGATCTCCGCGTACACCTCGCCGTCGGTGCGCCACGCGGCCTGGACGCCCTGGAACGCCGGGCCGTACTCCAGGCCGATGGCGGCGAAGCCGTCGTAGAGACCGCTGATGTCGACCGGCAGGGCGTCGACCGGGGGCCACACGTCCAGGCCGCCGTCGGCGGGAGCGCCGGTCGTGGCCAGGACGCCGGTGGCGTGCCGGGTCCACGGCTCGTCGTCGAGTCGCGAGTGGACGGTGAACGTCCGGCGCTCGTCGGCGTCCGGGCCGCCCACGACGACCTGCACCTGCACGCCGCCGTGCTCCGGCAGGACCAGCGGGGCGGCCAGGGTCAGCTCCTCCACGACCGGGCAGCCGACCTCCTCGCCCGCGCGGACCGCCATCTCGACGAACGCCGTGCCGGGCAGCAGGACCGTGCCGCCGACCGCGTGGTCGGCCAGCCACGGCAGGCCGTCCCTGGTGAGCCGCGAGGTGAACAGGTGGCCGTCGGAGTCCGGCAGGTCGATGCCGCCGCCGAGCAGCGGGTGGCCGCTCGGGGCGAGGCCCTGGCCAAGCGGGGCCGAGCCCTCGTCCAGCCAGTAGCGCTCGTCGGTGAAGGCGTAGGTCGGCAGGTCGACGCGGCGGGCGTCGGTGCCCGCGAAGAACGCGGTCCAGTCGACCTTCGCGCCACGGGCGTAGGCCGTGCCGAGGGCGTGGAACAGGGTCCTGACCTCGGGGCGGTCCTTGCGGAGCGCCGGGACGAGCACGGCGTTCGTGACGGACTCGGCCCCCATCGCGGAGAGCGTGCCGTCCGGGCCCAGCTCCAGGAACGTCTTCACGCCCCTGGCTTCCAGCGTGGTGGCGGTCTCGGCGAACCGGACGGCCTCGCGGACGTGGCGGACCCAGTACTCCGGGTCGGTGACCTCGCCCAGCAGCGCGATCGTCGGGTCGTTGAAGGTGAGTTCGGAAACGACGGCCCGGAAGTCGTCCAGCATCGGCTCCATCAGGGGCGAGTGGAACGCGTGCGAGACGGCCAGGCGCTTGGACTTGCGGTCGGGGAAGCCGTCCACGACCTCCCGCACCGCGTCCTCGTCGCCCGCGATGACGATCGCGTCCGGACCGTTGATGGCGGCGATGGAGACCAGTTCGGTGAGGTGGGGCAGCACTTCCTCTTCGGTGGCCTGGAGGGCGACCATCGCGCCGCCGGTCGGCAAGGCCTGCATCAGGCGACCACGAGCGGAGACGAGCTTGGCGGCGTCGGTCAGCGAGAGGACACCGGCCACGTGGGCGGCGGCGATCTCGCCGATGGAGTGGCCCGCCAGGAAGTCGGGCCGCACGCCCCAGTGCTCGAAGAGCCGGTACAGCGCCACTTCCAGCGCGAACAGGGCGGGCTGGGTCGTACCGGTCTCGTTGAGCGCCTTCGCGTCGATGCCGAACACGACCTCCTGCACCGGCACATCCAGCTCGGCGCACACGGCGTCGAACGCGGCCGCGAACACCGGGAACCGGTCGTACAGCTCGCGGCCCATGCCGAGCCGCTGCGACCCCTGGCCGGTGAACAGGACGGCGAGCTTGCCGCCGGTCGAGCCGGTCACGGCGACCTCGCCGTCGATCACGACGGCCCGGTGCTCGAACGCGGCCCGGCTGGTGGCCAGCGAGAACGCCACGTCCAGCGAGCGCTCGGGGTGGTCGGCGAGGTGCTCGGTCAGCTTGCCGGTCTGCGCCTGGAGGGCCACCGCGGTCTTCGCGGACACCACCCACGGCAGCGTGATGTCTTCCCCGACCTGCGCCGGAGCCTCAAGCGGCGCCTGCTCGATGATCGTGTGGGCGTTGGTGCCCGAGATGCCGAACGAGGAGACGGCCGCGCGGCGCGGGCGGTCGCCCGACAGCCACGGGGTCGACTCGGTCAGCAGCTCGACCGCGCCCGCGGTCCAGTCGACGTGCGGCGAGGGCTCGCCGACGTGCAGGGTCTTCGGCAGGACGCCGTGGCGCAGCGCCATGACCATCTTGATGATGCCCGCGACGCCGGCCGCGGCCTGCGTGTGGCCGAGGTTCGACTTGATGGACCCCAGCAGCAACGGGGTTTCGCGGTCCTGCCCGTAGGTGGCGAGGAGCGCCTGGGCCTCGATCGGGTCGCCCAGCGAGGTGCCGGTGCCGTGCGCCTCCACCGCGTCGATGTCCGAAGTGGACAGACCGGCGTTGGAGAGCGCCTGGCGGATGACCCGCTGCTGCGACGGGCCGTTCGGGGCGGTGAGACCGTTGGAGGCACCGTCCTGGTTGATGGCGCTACCGCGCACGATGGCGAGGACCGGGTGGCCGTTGGCTCGGGCGTCGGAGAGGCGTTCGACGAGCAGCATGCCCGCGCCCTCGCCCCAGCCCGTGCCGTCGGCGTCGGCGGAGAACGCCTTGCAGCGGCCGTCCGCGGCGAGGCCGCGCTGGCGGCTGAAGCCGATGAACGTGCCGGGCGTGGCCATCACCGTGACACCGCCGGCCAGTGCCAGCGAGCACTCCCCCGACCGCAGGGCCTGCACCGCGAGGTGCAGTGCCACCAACGACGAGGAGCACGCCGTGTCGACCGTGACGGCCGGGCCCTCCAGGCCGAACGTGTAGGACACGCGGCCGGAGATGACGCTGCCCGAGCTGCCGGTGCCGAGGTAGCCCTCGATGCCGTCCGGCACGGACCGCAGCCGGGAGGCGTAGTCGTGGTACATCACGCCGGCGAACACGCCGGTCCTGCTGCCGCGCAGGGTGGTCGGGTCGATGCCCGCGCGTTCGAACGCCTCCCACGAGGTCTGGAGCAGCAAGCGCTGCTGCGGGTCCATCGCGAGGGCTTCCTTCGGGTTGATGCCGAAGAACGCCGGGTCGAACTCGGCCGCGCCGTAGAGGAACCCGCCTTCGCGGGAGTACGACGTGCCCTGGTGGTCGGGGTCCGGGTGGTACAGGTTCTCGACGTCCCAGCCGCGGTCGGTCGGGAAGCCGCCGACGGCGTCGCGGCCGTCCTCCAGCAGCGTCCACAGGTCCTCGGGGCTGGTGACGCCGCCGGGGAACCGGCAGCCGATGCCGACGATCGCGATCGGCTCGTCGTCGGTGGCGTTGGTGCGGACCGGGCCGGTGACCTCGGCGGCCGTGCCGCCCAGTTCGGCGCGCAGGTACTCGACCAGCGCGGTCGGGGACGGGTAGTCGAAGACCAGCGTCGCGGACAGCCGCAGGCCGGTCACGGCGGTGAGCCGGTTGCGCAGCTCGACGGCGGTCAGGGAGTCGAAGCCCAGCTCGCGGAACGAGCGGTCGGCGTCGACGTCCTGCGCGCCCTCGTAGCCGAGCACGTCGGCGGCCTGGCCGCGGACCAGGTCGAGCAGCAGGTCGGCCTGCGCGGCGGCGGTCAGCCCGGTCAGCCTGCCCAGGAGACCGGAGTCGCCGGTGGCGGCGGCGCGGCGGGTGGTGCGGACCAGGCCGCGCAGCAGCGGGCTGACGGTCGTGCCCGCGAGGGCGGCGGTGTTGAGGTGCATCGGGACGACGACGGGGTTCCCGGTCGACGCGGCGAGGTCGAACAGCTCCAGGCCCTCGGCGGTCGACAGGGCCGTGACGCCGCCGCGGCTGAGCCGGTCGGTGTCGCCGGTCATGCCGCCGTTGTCCTCCCACAGGCCCCAGGCCAGCGACAGCGCGGGCTCGCCCTGGGCGGCCCGGTGCTGGACCAGCGCGTCCAGGTAGGCGTTGGCGGCGGCGTAGTTGCCTTGGCCCGCGTTGCCGAACGTGCCCGCGGCCGAGGAGAAGACCACGAACGCGGACAGGTCGGCGGTCAACTCGTGCAGGTTGTGGACCGCGTCCACCTTGGGGCGCAGCACGGTGTCGACCTGCTCGGGGGTGAGCGAGGTGATCGTGGCGTCGTCCAGCACACCGGCGGTGTGCACGACGGCGGTGACCGCCCGGTCGTCCAGCAGGGTCTTCAGCGCGGCGCGGTCGGCGACGTCGCAGGCCACGACCTCCACCGACGCGCCGAGCGCGACCAGCTCGTCGCGCAGCTCGGTGGCGCCGGGGGCGTCCGGGCCGCGGCGGGAGGTGAGCAGCAGGTCGCGGACGCCGTAGGAGGTGACGAGGTGCTTGGCGAAGACCGCGCCCAGGCTGCCGGTCGCACCGGTGACCAGGACCGTGCCGTGGAAGTTGAGCCGCTTGTCGGGGGTGGAGGTCGCGCGGGCCAGGCGGGGCGCGAACACCTTGCCGTCGCGGACGGCGACCTCGGGCTCGCCGGAGGCGACGGCGGCGGCCACGTCGACCGTGCCGTCGTGGTCGACCAGCAGGAACCGGTCGGGGTTCTCGGTCTGCGCCGACCGCACCAGGCCGCGCACGGCGGCACCGGCCAGGTCGGTCACGTCCTCGCCGCTGACGGACACGGCGTTCGTGGTGAGGAAGACCAGGCGTTCGGTGGCGTGGTCCTCGGCGAGCCAGGTGCGGATCGAGGACAGGGCCTGGTGGACCGACCCGGAGACGCTGTCGGCGGTGATCTCGGCGACCACGGCGTCGACCTGCTCGGTGCCGGTGACCGGGATCCACTCGACCTGGTAGAGCGAGCGGGCGGCCGTGGAGCCGAGCTGGTCGGGGGTGAACTCCCGCAGCACCAACGAGTCCACCGTCGCGACCGGCGCGCCGGTGGCGTCGGCGATCTCCAGCGCGACGCCGTCCGTGCCGGTCGGCGAGACGTGCACGCGGAGCGCGGTCGCGCCCACGGCGTGCAGCGAGATGCCGCGCCACGCGAACGGGAGGCGGGTCTTGCCGCTGGACGCGCCCAGGCTCAAGGAGTGGAGCACGGCGTCGAACAGGGCCGGGTGCAGGCCGAAGCGGTCCGCGGCCGCGTCCAGCGCGACCTCGGCGTACACGTCGTCGCCCTTGCGCCAGGCGGACTTGAGGCCCTGGAACGCCGGGCCGTACTCCAGACCGGCCGTGGCGAGCGTGGCGTAGACGTCGTCCACGCCGACGGCCTCGGTGCCCGCGGGCGGCCACTCGGTGAGGCTGAACGCGGCCGCCGGGGCCTGCGGGAGCAGGGTTCCGGTGGCGTGCCGCACCCACGGCTCGTCGTCGCCCTCGGGCCGCGAGTGCACGGTCAGCGCGCGGCGGCCGTCGGCGGCGGGCTCCTCCAGCGCGAGCCGGAGCTGAACGGCGTCGTGCAGGGCCAGCGGGGCTTCGAGGGTCAGTTCCTCGAGGAGGTCGTAGCCGACCTCGGCACCCGCGCGGAGGGCCATCTCGACGAACGCCGTGCCGGGCACCAGGACCGTTCCCGCGACGACGTGGTCGGCGAGCCAGGCGTGCGTGGTGACCGACAGGCGGGCGGTGAACAGCTGGCCCTCGGGCAGGGCGACGGCCGCGCCGAGCAGCGGGTGGTCCGCGTCGCCCTGGCCGACCGAGGTGACGTCGCCGAAGGCGAACCCGGCCGTGGGCCAGTAGTTCTTGCGCTGGAACGCGTAGGTGGGCAGGTCGACCCGACGGCCGCCCTTGAGCAGCCGCGCCCAGTCGGCGTCGGCACCGGCCGCGTAGGCGTTGCCCACGGCGGTGAGCAGGGTGGCGAGTTCGGGGCGGTCCTTGCGCAGCACCGGGATGACGGGCGCGTCGGCCATCGCGGCCAGCACGCCGTCCGGGCCCAGCTCGACGAACGTCGTGACGCCCTGGGCTTCCAGGGTGGCCATGGTGTCGGCGAAGCGGACCGTGCCGCGGACGTGGCGGACCCAGTACTCCGGGTCGGTGACGTCACCGAGCATCGTGATCTTCGGCTCGTGGAAGGCCAGCTTCGCGACCACGGCCCGGAAGTCGTCCAGCATCGGGTCCATCAGCGGCGAGTGGAATGCGTGCGAGACGCTGAGGCGCTTGGACTTGCGGTCGGCGAACTTGGCGATTACCGCGGCGACGGCGGTTTCGTCGCCCGCGACGACCACGGAGTTCGGGCCGTTGATGGCGGCCAGCGACACCAACTCCGTGAGGTGGGGCGTCACCTCGTCCTCGGTGGCCTGGAGGGCGACCATCGCGCCGCCGGTCGGGAGGGCCTGCATGAGCTTGCCGCGGGTCTCCACCAGCACGGCCGCGTCTTCCAGCGACAGGACCCCGGCCACGTGGGCGGCGGCGATCTCGCCGATGGAGTGGCCCGCGACGACGTCCGAGGTCATCCCCCAGTGCTCCAGCGTGCGGAACAGGGCGACTTCCAGCGCGAACAGCGCGGGCTGCGTGACGGCGGTCTGGTCGAGCGCGTCGGCGTCCGTGCCGAACACGACGTCCCGCAACGGGAGGTCGAGCTGAGCCCGGACCTCGTCGAACGCGCGGGCGAACACCGGCACCGAGTCGTACAGCTCCCGGCCCATGCCGAGCCGCTGGGACCCCTGGCCGGTGAACAGGAACGCGGTCTTGCCGGTCGTGGTGGTCGACTCGCTCCGGCCGAGGGCGGCCAGGTCGCGCAGGACCTGCTCCCGGTCGTGGGCGACGACGACCGCACGGTGCTCGTGCGTCGAGCGGGTGAGCAGCGAGTGGCCGACGTCCAGGAGGTCCAGCTCCGGGTGGGCCTCGACGTGGGCGGCCAGCGCGAGGGCCTGGCCGCGCAGGGCGGCGGGCGTGCGCCCGGAGAGGACCAGCGGGCGGGGGAAGTCCTCACTCCGGTCGGTCTCGACCGGCGCGACCGGAGGCTGTTCGATGATCACGTGGGCGTTGGTGCCGCTGATGCCGAACGACGAGACGCCCGCACGGCGGGGGCGGTCGACGGTCGGCCACGGGCGGGCCTCGGTGGTCAGCTCGACCGACCCGGCGGTCCAGTCGACCTCGGAGGTGGGGGCGTCGACGTGCAGGGTCTTCGGGACGACGCCGTGGCGCATGGCCTCGACGACCTTGATGATGCCCGCGACACCGGCGGCGGCCTGGGAGTGGCCGATGTTGGACTTGATGGACCCCAGGAGCAGCGGCTCCGAGCGGTCCTGGCCGTAGGTGGCGAGGAGGGCCTGTGCCTCGATCGGGTCGCCGAGCTTCGTGCCGGTGCCGTGGGCCTCGACCAGGTCGACGTCCGCAGTGGACAGTCGAGCGCTCGCGAGGGCCTGCTGGATCACCTTGCGCTGGGCCGGGCCGTTGGGGGCGGTGAGGCCGTTGGACGCGCCGTCCTGGTTGATGGCGCTACCGCGCACGATGGCGAGGACCGGGTGGCCGTTGCGCTCGGCGTCGGAGAGGCGCTCGACGAGCAGCATGCCCGCGCCCTCGGACCAGCCGGTGCCGTCCGCCGCGCCCGCGAAGGACTTGCAGCGGCCGTCGACCGCGAGGCCGCGCTGGCGGCTGAAGCCGACGAACGTGGCCGGGGTGGCCATGACCGTGACACCACCGGCGAGGGCAAGCGTGCACTCGCCGTTGCGCAGCGCTTGGACCGCGAGGTGCAGGGCCACCAGCGACGACGAGCACGCGGTGTCGACCGTGACGGCCGGGCCTTCCAGGCCGAACGTGTAGGACACGCGGCCCGAGGCGAGGCTGCCGCCGGTGCCCAGGTAGCCCTCGACCTCGTCGGTGCCGCTCTCCACCACGGACGCGTAGTCGTGGTACATGATCCCGGCGAACACGCCGGTCCGGCTGCCGCGCACCGACGTCGGGTCGACGCCCGCGCGCTCGAACGCCTCCCACGTGGTCTCCAGCAGCAGGCGGTGCTGCGGGTCGAGCGCGATGGCCTCCTTCGGGCTGATGCCGAAGAACGCCGGGTCGAACTCGGCGGCGTCGTGCAGGAAGCCGCCGTCACGGACGTAGCTGGTGCCGGGGTGGTCGGGGTCGGCGTTGTACAGGTTCGCCAGGTCCCAGCCGCGGTTGGTCGGGAAGCCGGTGACGGCGTCCGCGCCCGACGCGACCAGGTTCCACAGGTCCTCGGGGGTGGAGATGCCGCCGGGGTAGCGGCAGGCCATGCCGACGATGGCGATCGGCTCGTCGTTGGCGAGCACGACGGTGTCGGCGGCGGTCGGCGTGGCCGCTCTCCCGCCGAGTTCCGTGCGCAGGTGCTCGGCGAGCGCGGCGGGCGTCGGGTAGTCGAAGACCAGCGTGGCGGGCAGGCGCAGACCGGTGTGGCCGTTGAGGCGGTTGCGCAGCTCCACGGCGGTGAGCGAGTCGAAGCCCAGTTCCTTGAACGCCAGACCGGGCTCGACGTCGTCGCCGGAGCCGTAGCCGAGGACCTCGGCGACGTGGTGGCGGACGATCGTGACCAGCTCGGCGCCGGAGACGCCGGTCAACGCCGAGGCGACCGGGGCCGGGGCGGTGCGGGCGGACCGGCGGGTCGGGCGGACCAGCCCGCGCAGCAGCGGGGGGACGACCGGCTGGCCGCCGAGGACGGCCGTGTCCAGGTGCGCGGGCACCTGCACCGGCAGCTCCGAGGCGAAGGCCGCGTCGAACAGCGCTAGGCCCTCGTCCTGGGTCAGCGGGCGGACGCCCATGCGGGTCATCCGGTCGACCGTGGCGTCGGTGAGGGTCGCGCCCATGCCGCCGGTCCCGGCCCACAGACCCCACGCGAGCGAGAGGCCGTGCTGGCCGGTGGCGCGGCGGTGGCGGGCCAGGTTGTCCAGGACGGCGTTGGCGGCGGCGTAGTTGGCCTGGCCCGCGTTGCCGAAAGTGGTCGCCGAGGAGGAGAAGAGGATGAACGCCTTGAGGTCGTGGGTCAGCTCGTGCAGGTTGAGCGCGCCGTCGACCTTGGGGCGCAGGACGGTGGTGATCTGCTCCGGGGTCAGGGCGTCGATCACGCCGTCGTCCAGGACGCCCGCGGTGTGCACCACGGCGGTCACGGGGTGGTCGGCCAGCAGTGCGGCCAGCGAGTCGCGGTCGGCGGCGTCGCACGCGGCCACGGCGACCGTCGCGCCGAGGGTTTCCAGCTCGGTGACGAGGTCGACCGCGCCGGGCGCGTCCAGGCCGCGGCGGGAGGTCAGCAGCAGGCCGCGGACGCCGTACTTGGTGACGAGGTGCTTGGCGAGCACGCCGCCGAGACCGCCGGTGCCACCGGTGATGAGCACGGTGCCGTCCAGCACCGGGACGTCCGCGCGGACGTCGGAGCTGCGGGCCAGCCGGGCGACGCGGACCACGCCGTCGCGCAGGGTGATCTGCGGTTCGCCGGTGGCGAGGGCGGCGGGCAGGACCTTCTCGGAGGCGGCGGAGCCGTCGGTGTCGACCAGCAGGAACCGGTCGGGGTGCTCGGTCTGCGCGGAGCGGACCAGGCCCTGGACGGCACTGCCCGCGTGGTCGGCACCGGTCGTGGCGAAGACCAGGCGCGACGCGGTGAAGCGCTCGTCGGCCAGCCACTCGCACACCAGGCGCAACGCCGTCTGCACGGCCTCGTGCACCTCGGCCGCGCCACCGGTCCCGGCGGTGAGGCGGACCAGGACGGCGTCGGCGGGCTCGAGGGTGGAGAGGTCGGCGTCCAGGGTCGTCTCGACGATCCGGGTGGACGCGTCGGCGACCGGCAGGACCGTCCAGTCGACGTGGAACAGGGACTCGGTGAAGCCGGTGGCGATCTCGCGGACCTCGCGCAGCACCAGCGAGCCGATGGACGCGACGGGTGCGCCGGTGGTGTCGGCGACCTGGAGCGAGACGCCGTCCGCGCCGGTCGGGGCCAGGCGGACACGGACCGCGGAAGCGCCCACGGCGTGCAGGGCGACCTCGCGCCAGGCGAACGGGAGCCGGGCCTGTCCGCCGGAGCTGACCGCGCCGAGCGCGTGCAGGGTCGCGTCCAGCAGGGCCGGGTGGATGCCGAAGCCGGTCACGTCGTCGGTGACGGTGACCTCGGCGAAGACCTCGTCGTCGCGCTGCCACACGGCCTGCGCGCCCTGGAACACCGGGCCGTAGGCCAGGCCCACGGAGGCCAGGTTGTCGTAGAGGGCGTCGATCGCGACCGGCTGGGCTCCCGTGGGCGGCCACTCGGACAGGTCGAACGCCGTGGCGGGCGCGGTCGGGAGCAGGGTGCCGGTGGCGTGCCGGGTCCACGGGCCGTCGAGTCGCGAGTGGACGGTCAGGTTGCGGCGGCCGGTGTCGTCGGGGCCGCTGACGCCGACCTGGACCTGCACGCCGCCGTGCTCGGGCACGACCAGCGGGGCCTCGAGGGTGAGTTCTTCGAGGAGGTCGCAGCCGACCTGGTCGGCGGCGTGGATGGCCAGCTCGACGAACGCCGTGCCGGGCAGCAGGACTGTGCCGGAGACGGCGTGGTCGGCCAGCCAGGCGTGCGTGTCGAGGGCGAGGTGGCCGCTGAGGACCAGGCCGTCGGAGTCCGCGAGGGAGAGCGTGGAGCCCAGCAGCGGGTGGTCCGACGCACCGAGGCGGACGCCGCCGGGGACGACGTCGAGCCAGAAGCGGTCGCGCTGGAACGCGTAGGTGGGCAGGGAGACCTTCGTGCCGCCGCCGAAGAACGCGGTCCAGTCGACGGTGACGCCGCTGACGTGCAGCGCGCCGACCGCCGTGGCGACGGACTCGACCTCGGAGCGGTCCTTGCGCAGCAACGGGGTCACGGGGACCTCGGCCATCGCTGCGAGTACGCCGTCCGGGCCCAGCTCCAGGAACTTGGTGACACCGCGCTGGTCGAGGGTCTGGACGGCGTCGTGGAAGCGGACCGTGTCGCGGACGTGGGCGACCCAGTACTCCGGGTCGGTCACGTCGCCGAGCAGCTCGATCCGGGGCTGCTGGAAGGTGAGGTCGGAGACAACGGCGCGGAAGTCGTCCAGCATCGGGTCCATCAACGGCGAGTGGAACGCGTGCGAGACGGCCAGGCGCTTGGACTTCCGGTCGGCGAACTTCGCGACGACCTGCGCGACGGCGGCTTCCTCGCCCGCGAGCACGATGGCCTTGGGGCCGTTGATGGCCGCGATGGAGACATCGGCGGTGAGGTGCGGAGTCACCTCCGCCTCGGTGGCTTGGAGGGCGACCATCGCGCCACCGGCCGGGAGGGCCTGCATCAACCGGGCGCGGGCGTTGACGAGCTTGGCGGCGTCGGCCAGGGAGAGGACTCCGGCGACGTGGGCGGCGGCGATCTCGCCGATGGAGTGGCCCGCGAGGTAGTCCGGGCGGATGCCCCACGACTCCACCAAGCGGTAGAGCGCGATCTCAAGGGCGAAGATCGCGGGCTGGGTGAACTCGGTGCGGTCCAGTTCTTCTTGGGTGTCGCGCACGTCGACGAGTGCGGCGACCTCGTCGAACGCCTTGGCGAACACGGGGTAGGCCGCGTGCAGTTCACGGCCCATGCCCGCGCGCTGCGAGCCCTGGCCGGTGAACAGGAACGCGAGGCCGGATTCCTTGGCCACGCCGGGGTTGAGCGAGTCGAGGCCGCGCACCACGTCGGCCAGCTCCGTGCCGACGATGGCGGCACGGTGGGTGTGGGCGGTGCGAGTGGTCGCGAGGGACCAGGCCAGGTCACGCGGGGTGATGTCGGGGTGGGCGGCCAGGTGCTCGCTCAGCTTGGCGGCTTGGGCGCGGAGTGCCTGCTCGGTCTTGCCGGACAGCACGAACGGAACAGCGACCGGCTCCTGTGCGGCAATCTCGACCGGCTCGACGATCGGAGCCTGCTCGATGATCGTGTGGGCGTTGGTGCCGGAGATGCCGAACGACGAGACACCCGCACGGCGCAAACGTTCGCCTGCGGGCCAGTCACGCGCTTCGGTCAGCAGTTCGATGTTGCCGTCGGCCCAGTCGACGTGCGGCGAGCGCACGTCGGCGTGCAGGGTCTTGGGCAGGACGCCGTGGCGCAGCGCCATGACCATCTTGATGATGCCCGCGACACCGGCGGCGGCCTGCGTGTGGCCGATGTTGGACTTCAGCGACCCCAGCCACAGGGGCTCCGAACGGTCCTGGCCGTAGGTGGCCAGCAACGCCTGAGCTTCGATCGGGTCACCGAGCGAGGTACCGGTGCCGTGCGCCTCGACGACATCGACGTCCGAAGTGGACAACCCGGCCGACGCAAGCGCTTGCTTGATCACGCGCTGCTGTGACGGACCGTTCGGTGCGGTCAGACCGCTCGACGCGCCGTCCTGGTTGATGGCGCTCCCCCGCACGACGGCCAACACCTCGTGACCGAGGCGCTGCGCGTCGGACAGGCGCTCCAGGAGGAGCATGCCGACGCCCTCGCCCCAGCCGGTGCCGTCGGCGTCGGCGGAGAACGCCTTGCAGCGACCGTCGGAGGCCAGCGCGCCCTGGCGGGCGAAGTCGATGAACGTGCCGGGCGTCGACATGACCGCCACACCACCGGCCAGCGCCATCTCGCACTCACCGAGCCGCAGGGCCTGCACCGCCCAGTGCAGCGCGACCAGCGACGAGGAGCACGCCGTGTCGATGGTGACGGCCGGGCCTTCCAGGCCGAGCGTGTAGGAGACGCGGCCGGACGCGATGCTGCCCGCGCTGCCGTTGCCCAGGTAGCCCTCGACGCCCTCCGGCGGCGCGATCTCGCGGGCGGCGTAGTCGTGGTACATCAGGCCGGCGAACACGCCGGTCCGGCTGCCCTTGAGCGTCGACGGGTCGATGCCCGCCCGCTCGAACGCCTCGTACGACGTCTCCAGCAGCAACCGCTGCTGCGGGTCCATCGCCAGCGCCTCGCGGGGCGAGATGCCGAAGAACGCCGGGTCGAACTTGCTGACGTCGTAGAGGAAACCGCCCTCCAGGGGGATGTCCTCGACCTGCCAGCCGCGGTCGGTCGGGAACCCGGAGATCGCGTCACGGCCGTTCGCGACGAGGTCCCACAGGTCCTCGGGGGTGGCGACCCCACCGGGGAAGCGGCAGCTCATCGCGACGATCGCGATGGGCTCGGTGGCCTTGTCCTCGACGTCGCGGAGCTGCTTGCGCGCGTCCCGCAGGTCGGCGGTGGCCCGCTTCAGGTAGGCGAGGTACTTGTCCTCGTTCGCCACGTGATCATCTCCTCTGGCGTTGGCGGCGGTCACGTGGCTCACGACAGCTCGTTGTCGAGCAGGTCGAACAACTCGTCCGCGGTGGCGGAGCCGAGGTCGTCGTCCTGCGGCGCACCGTCGAGCGAGGCCAGGAGACCGCGGAGTCGGGCCGCGATCACCTGCTTCTCGGCGTCGTCCGGTGCGGCCGTGTCCAGGGCGGCGGCCAGTCGGTCCAGTTCGGTGTGCACGCCGGTGGTGCTCGCCGCGTCCTCGACCGGCACGATCGTGCCGAGGTGCTGGGCGAGCGCCGTCGGTGACGGGTAGTCGAAGATCAGCGTGGCGGGCAGGCGCAGGCCCGTCGCCGCGGTGATCTGGTTGCGGAACTCCACCGCGGTCAGGGAGTCGAAGCCGAGTTCCAGGAAGCCGCGACCGGGTTCGACGGCGGTGTGCGACTCGTAGCCGAGCACCGTGGCCGCGTGCTGCCGGACCAGGTCGAGGATCGCGCGGTCGCGGTCCACTCCGGACAGTCCGGCGAGCCTGGCGGACAACGACATCTCGGTGACGGCGGCTTCGGCAGCGCGGCGGACCGGCGTCTTCACCAGGCCCCGCAGCAGCGGCGCGAGGGTTCCGGCGGCGGCCAACGAGCGCAGGACCGCGTGGTCCAGGTTGATCGGCACCAGCCCGGCGAGGTCGTGGCAGAGGGCGATGTCGAACAGCTCCAGGCCCTCGCTGGGCGTGAGCGGTGCGACGCCTGCCCGTGCCATGCGCTGGACGTCGGCCTCGGTGAGGTCGGCGCCCATGCCGTCCTCGGTGACCCACAGGCCCCACGCGACCGAGGTCGCGGGCAGCCCGGTCGCCCTGCGGCGCTGGGCCAGCGCGTCCAGGTAGGCGTTGGCCGCGGCGTAGTTGCCCTGGCCCGCCGCCCCGAAGACGCCGCCGGTGGAGGAGAACAGGACGAACGCGGCCAAGTCGAGGTCGCGGGTCAGCTCGTGCAGGGTGGTCGCCGCGTCGACCTTCGGCCGCAGCACGCGGTCGACCTGGTCGGCGGTCAGCGAGGTGATCGTGGCGTCGTCCAGCACACCGGCGGTGTGCACGACGGCGGTCAGCGGGTGCTCGGCGGGAACACCGGCCAGCAGCGAGGCCACGGCGTCGCGGTCGGCGACGTCGCAGGCGACGAAGTCGACCGTGGCGCCCTTGGCGACGAGCCGGTCGCGCAGGTCCTCCGCGCCGGGAGCGGCGAGGCCGCGCCGACTGGTGAGGACCAGGTTCCGGATGCCGTGCTCGGTCACCAGGTGCTCGGCGACCAGGCCGCCGAGGGTGCCGGTGGCACCGGTGACGAGGACCGTGCCGGTGACGTCCAACGCCGTGGGCTCGGCGGCGAGACCGGCCCTGGCGAGCCGGGGCGCGAACGCCGTTCCGTTGCGCAGCGCCAGTTCCGGCTCGCCTGCGGCGAGCGCGGCGGTCAGCGCCAGGTAGGAGGCGTCCTCCTCGTCCAGGTCCACCAGCACGAAGCGGCCGGGGTTCTCGGCCTGGGCCGAGCGGACCAGGCCACGGGCGGCGGCGTTGGCGAGGTCGAGCACGTCGTCGTCCGCTCCGACGGCCACCGCGTTGCGGGTGACCAGCACCAAGTGACGGTCGTCGTTGGCGGTGTCGGCGAGCCACGTGCGGAGCAGGTCGAGCACGCCGGTCGTGGCGGAGCGGACCGTGGTGTCCTGGCTGGCGACGAAGGACGCGAACACCACGTCCGCGTTCTCCCCCACCAGCCTGACGCCCGCCGATTCGAGACCCGCGCCGACCTTCAGCTCGTCCTCGCCGAGCACCGCGTAGGTGACGTCGGTGGGCGGCGTGGCGGGCGTGACCGAGGTCCACTCGACCCGGTACAGCGACTCGACGTGGGTCGGAGCGCCCGCGAGCTGGTCGGCCGAGATCGCCCGCAGCGCGAGGGACTCCACCGACGCCACCGGGGCTCCGGTGGCGTCGGCGAGCTGGATGGCCACCGACTCGCCGGTCGCGGAGAGCTTGACCCGCAACGACTTCGCGCCGGTGGAGTACAGCCGCACCCCGCTCCAGGCGAACGGCAGCAGGCCGTCGCCGGAGGCCAGGCCGCCCGCGCCGATGGCGTGCAGCGCGGAGTCGAGCAGCGCCGGGTGGACGCCGTAGTCGCTCGTGTCGGTGTCGGAAGGCAGAGCCACGTCGGCGTACACGTCGTCGCCGAGCCTCCACGCCCCTTCGAGGCCCTGGAACAGCGGCCCGTAGCCGAACCCGGCGTCCGCGAAGCCGTCGTAGACGCCGTCCACGTCGATCTCCTCGGCCCCCGTCGGCGGCCACTGGGCGAGGTCGAAGGTCGGGACGTCCGACTCCACCAGCGACCCGGTGGCGTGCCGCGTCCACAGCTCGTCGCCGGTGCGGCTGTGCAGGGCGAACGGGCGGGCACCGGACGCGTCGGGAGCGCCGACCACGGCTTGGAGCTGCACGGACCCGGTCCTCGGCAGGACCAGCGGCGACTGGAGGGTCAACTCCTCCAGAGCGCCGCAGCCGACCTGGTCACCGGCGCGCAGGGCGATCTCGACGAAGGCCGTGCCGGGCAGCAGGACCACGCCGTGGACCTCGTGCTCGGCCAGCCACGGGTGGGTTTCCAGGGACAGCCTGCCGGTGAACAGGAAGCCGTCCGCGTCGGCCAGCGGCACAGCCGCGCCGAGCAGCGGGTGGTCCGCGGAGGACAGCCCGGCCGAGGAGACGTCGACCATCATGGCCGCGTCCTCCAGCCAGTACCGCGAGGTCTGGAACGCGTAGGTGGGCAGCTCGACCTGGCGGGTGGCGCGACCGGCGAAGAAGGCCCGCCAGTCGACGTCGACACCGTGGACGTGCAGCTCGCTCAACGCGGTGGTCAGCGTGGCGACCTCGGCGCGGTCCTTGCGCAGCACCGGCACGGCGGTCACGTCGGCCTCGGCGGCCATCGCCGTGAGGACGCCGTCGGGGCCGACCTCCAGGAACGTCGTGACGCCCAGGCGGGTCAACTCCGTGAGGGAGTCGGCGAAGCGGACCGCGTCGCGGACGTGGGAGACCCAGTACTCCGGGTCGGTCACGTCGCCGAGCATCGGGACGCGCGGCGTGGAGTAGGTCAGGCCTTCGGCGACCGCGCGGAACTCGTCCAGCATCGGGTCCATCAGCGGCGAGTGGAACGCGTGCGACACCTTGAGGCGCTTGGTCTTCACGCCCTGGGCCGACAGTTCCCCGGCGACCGCGAGGACCGCGTCCTCGTCACCGGCGATCACGACCGACTTCGGGCCGTTGACCGCGGCGATGGAGACGCCCTCGGTAAGCAGCGGCAGCACCTCGGACTCGGCCGCGCGGACGGAGATCATCAGGCCGCCGGTCGGCAGGGCCTGCATGAGCCGGCCGCGAGCGCCGACCAGCGTGGTGGCGTCGTCCAGCGACAGCACCCCGGCCACGTGGGCCGCGGCGAGTTCGCCGATGGAGTGGCCCGCCAGGTGGTCGGCGTGCACGCCCCAGGCCTCCAGGAGCCGGTACAGCGCGACCTCGACCGCGAACAGCGCGGGCTGCGTCAGGCCGGTCTGGTCGAGGGCGTCGGCGTCGTCGCCGAACACCGTCTCGCGGACCGGCGCGTCGAACTTCTCGCAGACCTCGTCGAACGCCTTGGCGTACACCGGGAAGGCCTCGTACAGCTCGCGGCCCATGCCGAGCCGCTGCGACCCCTGGCCGGTGAACAGGAAGGCCGTCTTGCCGGAACCCTCGACGCCGCCGGTGATGGCGTCGAACGCGGCCAGCTTGCCGAGCAGCTCGGTGCGGGACTCGGCGACGAACGCCGCGCGGTGCTCCAGTGCGGCCCGGTGGGTGGCGAGCGTGCCCGCCGCCTCGACCAGGTCCAGCTCCGGGTGCGCCGCCAGGTGGGCGTGCAGCTGAACCGCCTGCGCCTTCAGGGCTTCCTCGCCGCGAGCGGAGAGGACCACCGGAACGATCTGCTCGGTGATGGTCGGTTCCACGACCAGGGTTTCCGGCGCCTGCTCGATGATCGTGTGGGCGTTGGTGCCGGAGATGCCGAACGAGGAGATCGCCGCACGGCGGGGGCGGCCGGTCGACGGCCACTCGCGTGCCTCGGTCAGCAGTTCGACGTCGCCCGCGCTCCAGTCGATGTGCGGGGACGGCGCGTCGACGTTGAGGGTCTTGGGCAGCACGCCGTGGCGCATGGCCTGCACCATCTTGATGACGCCCGCGACACCGGCGGCGGCCTGCGTGTGGCCGATGTTGGACTTGATCGAGCCGAGCCACAGCGGCTCGTCGCCCGTGCGCTCCTGGCCGTAGGTGGCCAACAGCGCTTGGGCCTCGATCGGGTCGCCCAGCGTGGTGCCGGTGCCGTGCGCCTCGACCACGTCGATCTGGTCCGCGCCCAGTCGGGCGTTCGCGAGGGCCTGCTTGATGACCCGCTGCTGCGACGGCCCGTTCGGGGCGGTGAGGCCGTTCGAGGCGCCGTCCTGGTTGACCGCCGTGCCGCGCACGATGGCGAGCACCGGGTGGCCGTTGCGGCGGGCGTCGGACAGCCGCTCGACGAGCAGCAGGCCCACGCCCTCGCCCCACGCCGTGCCGTCGGCACCGGCCGCGAACGACTTGATGCGGCCGTCCTCGGCGAGGCCGCGCTGGCGGCTGAAGGAGGTGAACGTGCCGGGCGACGGCATCACCGTGACACCACCGGCCAACGCCAGGTCGCACTCGCCGGAGCGGAGCGCCTGGACCGCCAGGTGCAGGGCCACCAGGGAGGACGAGCACGCGGTGTCGACCGTGACCGCCGGGCCTTCCAGCCCGAACGTGTAGGCGACGCGGCCGGAGATGACGCTGGCCGAGTTGCCGGTGCCGACGAAGCCCTCGACCTCTTCGGGGATCAGCGTGAGCCGCGAGGCGTAGTCGTAGTACATGACACCGGCGAAGACACCGGTCTTGCTGCCACGAACGGACGTCGGGTCGATGCCCGCGCGCTCGAACGTCTCCCACGAGGTCTCCAGCAGCAGGCGCTGCTGGGGGTCGGTGGCGAGCGCCTCGCGCGGCCCCATCCCGAAGAACGCCGGGTCGAACTGCGCGGCGTCGTGCAGGAAGCCGCCTTCACGGGCGTAGGTCGTGCCGGGGGTGTCGGGGTTCGAGTCGAACAGGTTCTCCAGGTCCCAGCCGCGGTCGGTGGGGAACGGCGAGATGCCGTCGTTCCCGGCGACCACGAGGTCCCAGAGCTGCTCGGGGTTGCGGATGCCGCCGGGGTAGCGGCAGGCCATGGACACGATCGCGATCGGCTCGTCGTCGCCGACCTTCGCGGCGCGGACCTCCACGGCCGGGGCCTCGACCGCGCCGAACAGCTCCTCGACCAGGTGGTCGGCGAGCGCTCCGGCGTTCGGGTAGTCGAAGACCAGCGTGGCGGGCAGGCGCATCCCCGTGACGGCGTTGAGGCCGTTGCGGAGCTCGACGGCGGTGAGCGAGTCGAAGCCCAGTTCCTTGAACGCGCGTCCGGCGTGGACGGCGTCCGGCGAGTCGTAGCCGAGGACGGCGGCGACCTGCGTGCGGACCAGCTCCAGCACCGCGCGGTGCCGCTCGGGGCCGACCAGGTCGGCCAGGCCGAGGCGGGACGCGGTGTCGGCGGCGCGGACCGCTCGGCGGGCCGGGCGGACCAGGCCGTGCAGGATCGCCGGGACGGTCGGGTGGGTGCGCAGGACCGCGAGGTCCAGGTGCACCGGCACCAGGTGGGCCTCACCGGTGGTCAGCGCGGCGTCGAACAGGGCAAGGCCGTCCTCGGCGGACAGGGTGCCGATGCCGCCGCGCGCGGCGCGGTCGGAGTCGGTGCCCATGCCCGTGTCGGTCTGCCACAGGCCCCACGCCAGCGACGTGGCGGCGAGGCCGTTCGCCCGGCGGTGGAGGGCCAGGCCGTCGAGGGTGGCGTTGGCGGCGGCGTAGTTCGACTGGCCCGCGGTGCCGTAGGTGCCGGACAGCGAGGAGAACAGGACGAACATCTCCACGTCGCCGACCAGCTCGTGCAGGTGGCGGGCGGCATCGGCCTTCGGCGCGGCCACGGCGGCGATCCGGTCCGGGGTCTGCGCCTCGAACGTGCCGTCGTCCAGCACACCGGCGGTGTGCACGACACCGGTCAGCGGGCGCTCGGCCGGGATGCCGGTGAGCAGCCGCTCCAGCGCGGCGCGGTCGGACACGTCGCACGCGGCGAACGTCGCCACCGCGCCGAGCCCGGCGAGCTCGGTGGCCAGCTCGGTCGTGCCGGGCGCGTCCTCGCCGCGCCTGCTGACCAGCAGCAGGTTCGTGACGTCGTAGCGGGTCACCAGGTGCTTGGCGACCAGGCCGCCGAGCGCGCCGGTGGCACCGGTGATCAGTACCGTCCCGGTCGGGTCGAGCGCGGGCGGTGCCCCCACGGCCGCCGCCACGCGGGCCAGACGCGGCGCACGGGCATCGCCGTCGCGGAGTGCCAGTTGAGGGGCCCCCGGAACCAGCGCGTGGGACAGCACACCGCGGGAAGCCTCCTGACCGTCGAGGTCGAGCAGCGCGAACCGCTCGGGGTGCTCGGTCTGCGCCGAGCGGATGAGCCCCCAGATCCCGGCCCCGGCCAGGTCCGTGACGTCCTCGCCGTCCGTGGAGACCGCTCCCCTGGTGACGAACACGAGCTTCGCGTCGGCGAACCGGTCGTCGGCGAGCCAGGTCTGGGCGAGGGCGAGGGCCTCGGACGCGTCGGCCGGGGACACCAGGACCGCGTCCGGCACGTCCACCAGGGCGGCGAGGTCGCCGTCCAGCTCGGTGAACGACACCGTCGCGTCGGTGGTGGGCACGGTGACCCACTCGACCTTGAACAGCGAGTCGGTGGTGGTCGTGGCGGCCACCTGGTCGGCGGACACCTGCCGCAGCACCAGGGACTCGACCCGCGCGACCGGCGCGCCGGTCCGGTCGGCCACGTCGAGGGTGATGCCGTCGTGCTTGCCGCGCGAGAGCTTCACCCGCAAGGCGTTGGCGCCGACGGCGGTCAGCGAGACGTCGGTCCAGGCGAACGGGATGCGCACCACGTCGGCGTCGGGCAGCAGGCCGCCGAGCCCGGCGGCGTGCAGCGCGGAGTCCAGCAGCGCCGGGTGCAGGCCGAAGCCGGTGGCGTCGGCCACCTCCACCTCGACGAACACCTCGTCGTCGCGCAGCCAGGCGGACTTGAGGCCCTGGAACGCCGGGCCGTAGCCGTAGCCGGACTCGGCCAGGGCGTCGTAGAACCCGGTCAGGTCGACGGCTTCGGCGTTGGCGGGCGGCCACTCGGTCAGGCCGTTCTGGGTGCCGGTGCCGGTGGCGAGGGAGCCGCTGGCGTGCCGGGTCCACGGGCCGTCGCCGACGCTGGAGTGCACCTGGAGGGCGCGGCGGCCGTTGTCGTCGGCGGCCACGGTCAGCTGGAGCGCCACGTCGCCGTGCTCGGGGATCACGAGCGGGGCTTCGAGGGTCAGCTCCTCCAGCAGGTCGAGGCCGACCTGCTCGGCCGCGTGCAGCGCCAGTTCCACGAACGCGGTGCCGGGCACCAGGATCGAGCCGAGGACGACGTGGTCGGCGAGCCACGGCTGGGCGGCGGTCGAGAGGCGGCCGGTGAGGACCAGGCCGTCGCCGTCGGCCAGCGAGAGGGCCGCGCCGAGCATCGGGTGGTCGACGTCCCGCAGGCCGATCGCGGACACGTCCGCCCAGCCCTGCGCGGGCTGCGGCCAGAAGCGCTCGCGCTGGAAGGCGTAGGTGGGCAGCTCGACCCGGCGGGCGCCGGAACCAGCGAAGTACGCGGACCAGTCGACCCGGTTGCCGAGGGTGTGCAGCGAGCCCAGCGCGCGGACCAGGGTGGTGACCTCCGGGCGGTCGGCGCGGAGCGCGGGCACCAGCACGGCGTCCGTGACGCTGTCCGCGCCCATCGCCGTGAGCACCGCGTCCGGGCCCAGCTCCAGGAAGGTCGACGCGCCACGGGCTTCCAGCGTCGTGACGGTGTCGGCGAACCGGACGGCGTCGCGGACGTGGGAGACCCAGTACTCCGGGTTCGTGACGTCGCCCAGCATCGCGATGGCCGGTTCGCTGAACGCCAGCTTCGTGACGACCGCGCGGAACTCGTCCAGCATCGGGTCCATCAGCGGCGAGTGGAACGCGTGCGAAACGGTGAGGCGCTTGGACTTCCGGTCCGCGAAGTGGGCGATCACCTGGGCGACCGCGTCTTCCTCGCCCGCGACGACGACCGAGGTGGGGCCGTTGACCGCGGCGATCGAGACGGTGTCGGTGAGGTGCGGCAGAACCTCTGCCTCGGTGGCCTGGAGGGCGACCATCGCGCCACCGGCCGGGAGGGCCTGCATGAGCCTGCCGCGGGTCTCGACCAGCTTCGCGGCGTCCTCCAGGGTGAGGACGCCGGCCACGTGGGCGGCGGCGATCTCGCCGATGGAGTGGCCGCCGACGAAGTCGGGGCGGACGCCGAACGACTCGACCAGCCGGTAAAGGGCCACTTCCAGCGCGAACAGGGCGGGCTGGGTCGTGGCGGTGTGGGTGAGCAGCTCGGCGTCGTCGATCGGCCGCTCGAAGTGCGAGCAGACCGCGTCGAAGGCGTCGGCGAACACCGGGAAGGCGTCGTACAGCTCGCGGCCCATGCCGAGCCGCTGGCTGCCCTGTCCGGTGAACAGGATCGCGAGACGGCCTTCGGCGGCGGTGCCGCGGACCAGGGACGCGTCCTGGTCGCCGCGCACCAGCGCGGTCAGGCCGCGGACGAGGTCGTCCCGGTCCCCGACGACGACCGCGCCGTGCTCCAGGTGGGCGCGGGTGGTCGCGGCGGAGAACGCCGTGTCGGCCAGGTCGGCGACGCTGTGGTCCAGGTGGTCGAGCAGGCGCTCTGCCTGGTCCGCCAGGGCTTCCGGCGTCTTCGCGGACAACACCAGCGGCGTCACCGGGAGCGCAAGCCGCTGTGTCTCGGCCTCGTCGGTGACCGGCGCCTGCTCGATGATCGTGTGGGCGTTGGTGCCGGAGATTCCGAAGGACGACACCGCCGCGCGGCGCGGGCGACCGGTTTCGGGCCACTCGCGGGCCTCGGTCAGGAGTTCGACCGCGCCGGAGGTCCAGTCGACCTTCGGGGAAGGCTCGTCGATGTGCAGGGTCTTGGGGGCGACGCCGTGGCGGATCGCCATGACCATCTTGATGATGCCGCCGACACCGGCCGCCGACTGGGCGTGGCCGATGTTGGACTTCAGCGAGCCCAGCAGCAGCGGGGTCTCGCGGTCCTGGCCGTAGGTGGCGAGGACGGCCTGTGCCTCGATCGGGTCGCCGAGGACCGTGCCGGTGCCGTGCGCCTCCACCACGTCGACGTCCGAAGTGGACAGTCCGGCGTTGGCGAGGGCCTGGCGGATGACGCGCTGCTGCGACGGGCCGTTGGGAGCGGTGAGGCCGTTGGAGGCACCGTCCTGGTTGACCGCGGAGCCACGCACGACGGCGAGGACCTGGTGGCCGTTGCGCTGCGCGTCGGACAGGCGTTCGACGAGGAGCATGCCGACGCCCTCGCCCCAGCCGGTGCCGTCGGCCGAGGCGGCGAACGCCTTGCAACGACCGTCGGTCGCGAGACCGCGCTGGCGGGAGAACTCGACGAACGTGCCGGGCGTGGACATGATCGTCACGCCGCCCGCGAGCGCCATCGTGCACTCGCCGCTGCGCAGCGCCTGTGCGGCGAGGTGCAGGGCGACCAGCGACGAGGAGCAGGCGGTGTCGACCGTGACGGCCGGGCCTTCGAGGCCGAAGGTGTAGGAGACGCGGCCGGAGGCGACGCTGGTGATGTTGCCGGTGCCGAGGTAGCCCTCGACGTTGTCGCCGCCCGCGACGAGCAGCGCCGAGTAGTCCTGGTTCGCGGTGCCCGCGAACACGCCGATCTGCTGGCCGCGCAACGAGGTCGGGTCGAGCCCGGCCCGTTCGAACACCTCCCACGAGGTCTCCAGCAGCAGGCGCTGCTGCGGGTCCATGGCGAGGGCCTCGCGGGGTGAGATGCCGAAGAACGCCGGGTCGAACCCGCTGATGCCCTGGAGGAACCCGCCCTCCACGACGTAGGACGAGCCCTGGCTGTCCGGGTCGGCGTCGAACAGCGCCTCGGCGTCCCAGCCGCGGTCGCTCGGGAACGGCGAGATCGCGTCCCGGCCCTCGGCGACGAGCTGCCAGAGCTGCTCGGGCGACGAGACACCGCCGGGGAAGCGGCAGGACATCGCGACGATCGCGATCGGCTCGTCGTCGAGCGGGGTGTTGGCGGTGATGGTGTCCAGTGCCGCGCCCGCGCCGCCGAACTGGCTGTCCAGGTGCTCGGCGAGCACGGCGGGCGTCGGGTAGTCGAAGACCAGCGTCGCGGGCAGCGAGAGCCCGGTCTCGGCGGTGAGCTTGTTGCGCAGCTCCACGGCGGTCAGCGAGTCGAAGCCCAGTTCGCGGAACGGCCGGGTGCTGGTGATGTCGTCGCCGGAGGCGTAGCCGCAGACGATCGCGGCCTGCCGACGAACGAGGTCGAGCAGCGCGCGGGAGCGGTCCGCCGCGGACAGGGACGAGAACTTGGACGTGCTGGGCGCGTCCTGCGTCGGGGCCGCGTCCAGCGCCGCGCGGACCTCGGGGAGGTCGCCGATCAGCGGGCTGGGGCGAAGGGTGGTGAAGACCGGGGCGAACAGCGCCCAGTCGATGTCGGCGACCGCGACGGCGGTGTCGTCGTTGCGGATCGCCTGGCGCAGCGCGGTCAACGCGGCGTCGGGGTTCATGGCGGTGACGCCACGGCGGCGCAGCTGCTCCCCCGCGTCGCCGGTGGCCATGCCCGCCTCGGCCCACGCGCCCCACGCCACCGACAGCGCGGTGGCACCACGGGCGCGGCGGGACTCGGCGAGGGCGTCCAGGTAGGCGTTCGCGGCGGCGTAGGCGGACTGGCCGCCGCTGCCCCACGTGCCCGCGATGGAGGAGAAGAGGATGAACGCGTCGACCTCGCCGACCAGCTCGTCCAGGTTGCGCGCGCCGTCGACCTTCGGGGCCAGCAGCGCGGCGAAGGCGGCCGGGTCGTACTCGGCCAGCGGCGTGAACTGCTCGGCGCCGGCGGCGTGGATGACGGCGTTGGGCGGGAGCTCCGCGACCAGGGCGGCCACGGCGTCGCGGTCGGCGACGTCGCAGGCCGCGAGGGTCACGCGGACACCCGTGGCTTCGAGGGAAGCGGCGAGTTCGGTGGCGCCGGGCGCGTCCGCGCCGCGCCGGGAGGTGAGGACCAGGTGCTCCGCGCCTGCCTCCGCCAGCCAGTGGGCCACCCGCGCGCCAAGTGCGCCGGTGCCCCCGGTGACGAGCACGGTCCCACGCGGCGCGAAGCTCCCTACAGCCTCAGCGTTCCGCCCGTGCGCCAGGCGGCGGGCGAAGACACCCGAACCGCGCAGAGCGACCTGGTCCTCGGTGCCCACGAGCACGGCGGCGAGCCGCTCGTACCCGCGCTTGTCCAACGTCTCGGGGAGGTCGATCAGACCGCCCCAGCGGTCCGGGTGCTCGAGCCCCGCGACCAGTCCCAGGCCCCAGATCGTGGCCTGCTCGGGATTCGCGACCACGTCCGAGCGGCCGGTCGTGACCGCGCCTCGGGTGGCGCACCACAGCGGCGCGGAGATCCCGGCGTCGCCAAGGGCTTGCACGAGCGCAAGCACCTCGGCGACGTCCGTGCAGGTGGAGAGCACCCCATCGACCTCGCCGACGGTCTCCAACCGCTCAACCAGATCCGCACGCCCCGCCGAGGCGGCGATGCGGACGATCTCGACACCCGGCAGTGCCAGGTCCTCGTCACCGACGAGCAGCCAACGGCCGGACGCGGTGGCCGTTCCGGGCGTGGTGTGCTGCCACTGCACCTGGTAGCGCCAGCCCTCCACGGTGGACTCGCCACGGCGTTCGCGCCGCCACTGCGCCAGAGCCGGGACCACGGTGCCGACGGTCTCGCTCTCCAGCGACAGCGAGGTCGCGAGCGACTCCAGGTCCTCGCGCTCGACGGCGTCCCAGAAGCGGGCCTCGACCTCGTCCACCTCGGCGGTGACCGCCGGGCGCTCCAGCCAGTACTGCTCGTGCTGGAACGCGTAGGTGGGCAGGTCCACCCGCTGCGCGCCGCTGCCCGCGAAGAACGCGGTCCAGTCGACCTTCACGCCGCGGGCGTGCAGCGCGCCGAGCGCCGTGACGATCGTGCGGGCCTCGGGGCGGTCCTTGCGCAGGCAGGCGACCAGGGCCGCGTCCCGGACGCTGTCGGCCGCCATCGCGGTGAGCACGCCGTCCGGGCCCAGCTCCAGGAACGTCTTGACGCCCTGGGCTTCCAGCGTCGTGACGGTCTCCGCGAAGCGGACGGTGCCGCGGACGTGGCGGACCCAGTACTCCGGGTCCGTGACGTCGCCCAGCACGGTGATCTTGGGGGCGCTGAAGGTGAGCTGCGAGACGACGGCGCGGAAGTCGTCCAGCATCGGGTCCATCAGCGGCGAGTGGAACGCGTGCGACACGACCAGGCGCTTGGACTTCCGGTCCGCGAACCGTGCGACGACCTGCTCCACCGCGTTCTCGTCACCGGCGATGACCACGGAGTTCGGGCCGTTGACGGCCGCGATCGAGACGGTGTCACCGGTGTGCGGCAGCACCTCGTCCTCGGTGGCCTGCAAGGCGACCATCGCGCCGCCGGTCGGGAGGGCCTGCATCAGGCGACCGCGAGCGGAGACGAGCTTGGCCGCGTCTTCGAGGGTGAGGACGCCGGCCACGTGGGCGGCGGCGATCTCGCCGATGGAGTGGCCGCCGACGGCGTCGGGCTTGACGCCCCACGACTCGACCAGCCGGTACAGCGCCACTTCCAGGGCGAACAGCGCGGGCTGGGCGTTACCGGTCTGGTTCAGGGCGTCGGCGTCGATGCCGAAGACGATCTCGGCGACCGGCACGTCCAGCACGGCGCACACGTCGTCGAACGCCTTGGCGAACACCGGGTAGGCGTTGTACAGCTCGCGGCCCATGCCGAGCCGCTGCGAGCCCTGGCCGGTGAACAGGATCGCGGTCCTGCCCTGCACCACCGTGTCCCGCACGGGGAGCGAACCCAAGCCCAGGAACAGTTCCTCGGTGGTGGCGGCGACCACGACGGCCCGGTGCTCCAGGTGGGCGCGGGTCGTGGCGGCGGAGAAGCCGAGGTCGGTCAGGTCCGCGCCCTCGACGACGGACGCGAGGTTCGCGGCCTGGCCCAGCAGCGCGTCCGCGCTCTTGGCCGACAGCACCACCGGCGTGACCGGCAGCGGGGCCTTGGCGGGCACCGGCTTCGAGGTGACCGGCGCCTGCTCGATGATCGTGTGGGCGTTGGTGCCACCGATGCCGAACGACGAGACGCCCGCGCGGCGCGGGTGACCGGTCTCGGGCCACTCGACCTGCTCGGTGATCAGCTCGACGTCACCGGCGGTCCAGTCGACCTGCGGGGTCGGCGCGTCGGTGTGCAGCGTGCGGGGCAGGACGCCGTGGCGCATGGCCAGCACCATCTTGATGATGCCCGCGACACCCGCGGCGGCCTGCGTGTGGCCCAGGTTGGACTTCAGCGCGCCCAGCAGCAGCGGACGCTCGCGGTCCTGGCCGTAGGTGGCCAGCAGCGCCTGCGCCTCGATCGGGTCGCCGAGCTTCGTGCCGGTGCCGTGGCCCTCCACGACGTCCACGTCCTGGGTGGACAGTCCGGCGTCGGCGAGCGCGGCCTTGATGACCCGCTGCTGCGACGGACCGTTCGGGGCGGTGAGGCCGTTCGACGCGCCGTCCTGGTTCACGGCCGAGCCGCGCACCAGCGCGAGCACCTGGTGGCCGTTGCGCTGGGCGTCGGACAGCCGCTCGACGAGCAGCAGGCCGATGCCCTCGGACCAGGTCGCGCCGTCCGCGGCGGCGGCGAACGGCTTGCAGCGGCCGTTGGGGGCCATGCCGCCCTGGCTGGCGAAGTCGACGAACGTGCCGGGCGTCGCCATGACGGCGACACCGCCGACGAGCGCCATGTCGCACTCACCGGTGCGCAACGACTGCGTGGCCACGTGCAGCGCGACCAGCGAGGAGGAGCAGGCGGTGTCGATCGTGACCGCCGGGCCCTCCAGGCCGAAGGTGTAGGAGACGCGGCCGGACGCGACGCTGCCGGAGTTGCCGGTGCCCAGGTAGCCGGACACCTCCTCCGGGATCGTGGTCAGGCCGTTGACGTAGTCGTGGTACATCAGGCCGGTGAAGACGCCGGTCTTGCTGCCGCGCAGCGTGGCCGGGTCGAGGCCCGCGCGCTCGAACGCCTCGTAGGAGACCTCCAGCAGCAGGCGCTGCTGCGGGTCCATCGCGACGGCCTCGCGGGGCGTGATGCCGAAGAACGTGGAGTCGAACGAGCTGGCGTTGTGCAGGAACCCGGCCTCGGTGGAGTCCAACGCCTGGCGCAGCAGGTCCAGGTCCCAGCCGCGGTCGGTGGGGAACGGCGAGATGGCGTCCACGCCGTCGGTGATGACCCGCCACAGGTCTTCCGGCGAGGCGATGCCGCCGGGGAAGCGGCAGGCCATCGACACGATCGCCAACGGCTCGTCGGTGTGCTTCTTGGGCGCGGGCTTGGCCACCTCGGCGGCGGGCACGGTGCCGAGCAGCTCACCGCAGAGGAAGTCGGTCAGGACCGCGGAGGTCGGGTAGTCGAACACCAGCGTCGCGGGCAGCCGGAGACCGGTCGCGGCGGACAGCTGGTTGCGGAACTCGACGGCGGTCAGCGAGTCGAAGCCCAGTTCCTTGAACGCCCGGCTCGCGTCGACCTCGGAGCCCGAGCCGTAGCCCAGGACCGCGGCCACGTAGGCGCGGACGATCTCCAGCACCTCCGGCATCCGCTCGTCCTCGGGCAGCGCGGCCAGTCGGCCCGCGAGACCCGCCACGGCGGCCTCGTCGGCGGCGGTCGCCTTGCGGCGGGTGGTCGTGCGGACGAGCCCGCGCCACAGGCGGGGCACGGAGCCGTCGGCGGCCTTGAGGGCGCTCAGCGTGACGCGGACCGGCAGCAGCAGGTCGTCGCCGGTGGCGAGCGCGGCGTCGAACAGCGCCAGGCCCTCGGCGTCGGTCAGCGCGCTGAAACCGCCGCGCGACAAGCGGTCCTGGCCACCGGAGCCCATCGCGGACGACATGCCGCTCGCCCGCTCCCACAGGCCCCACGCCAGCGAGACGGCAGGAAGACCGAGGGCGCGGCGGTGGGCGGTGAGGGCGTCGAGGAACGCGTTGGCGGCGGCGTAGTTGCCCTGCCCCGGCGAGCCGAGGACGCCTGCCGCGGAGGAGAAGGAGACGAACAGCGCGAGGTCGTCGTCGGCGGTGAGGTCGTGCAGGTGCCAGGCGGCGTCGACCTTGGGCCGCAGCACGGCGTCGAGGCGGTCCGGCGTCAGGGAGGCGAGAACGCCGTCGTCCAGCACACCGGCGGCGTGCACGACGCCCGCGAGGCGGTGCTCGGCCCGGATGTCGGCCAGCACGGCGGACAGGGCGTCGCGGTCGGCGGCGTCGCACGCCACGATCCGGGCGTCCGCGCCCAGGTCGGCCAGCTCGTCCAGCAGCTCGGGAGCGCCGTCGGCGTCCGGGCCGCGCCGGGAGGTCAGGACCAGGGTCCGGACGCCGTGGGCGGTGACGAGGTGCTTGGCCAGCAGCGCGCCCAGTCCCCCGGTGCCGCCGGTGACCAGGACCGCGCCGTCGAGGGCCGGAACCTCCTGCGAGGCAACGGCCTTGGCGAGGCGGGGGGCGAGCACCACGCCGTCGCGGATGACGACCTCGGACTCGTCGGCGGCGAGCGCGATGCTCAGCGCGGCCTCGGAGGACGGCAGGCCGTCGGTGTCGACGAGCAGGACGCGGCCGGGGTTCTCCGACTGCGCGGAGCGGACCAGGCCGCGGGCCGCGGCGGCGGCGAGGTCGAGCACGTCCTCGCCAGCCGTGGCGACGGCGTTCGTGGTGACGAGGACCAGGCGCTCCTCGTGGTCGCCCGCCAGCCACTCCTGGAGGAGCTGGAGCACGGAGTGCGCGGTGGAGTGGACCGAGTCGACGTCGTTGGTGCCGCGCACCGGGATGACCACGGCGGGGGCCTCGGAGTCCGCGCCCTCGGTGACCGGGTTCCAGGTGAGGGTGAACAGCGAGTCGGACGTGGTGGAGCGGACGGCGCTGAGCTGGTCGGTGGAGATCGCCCGCAGCACCAGCGATTCGACGGACGCGACCGGCTCGCCCGCGCCGTCGGCGACGAGCAGCGAGACGGCGTCGGTGCCCGCGCGGGTGATGCGGACCCGCAGGGTGGTGGCGCCCGCGGCGACGAGTTCGACGCCGCTCCAGGAGAACGGCAGCCACGGACCGTCGGCGGAGCTGAGGAACTCGCCGTGCGCGATGGCGTGCAGCGAGGCGTCCAGCAGCGCGGGGTGCAGGCCGAAGCCGTCGACGTCCGTGCCCTCGGGCAGCGCGGCCTCGGCGTAGACGGCGTCGCCGTCGCGCCACACCGCGCGCAAGCCCTGGAACACCGGGCCGTAGTGCAGGCCACCGGCGGCCAGGGCGTCGTAAAGACCGTCCAGGTCAACGGACTCCGCGCCGGAGGGCGGCCACGTCGTCAGGTCGTCCGACGCGCCCAGCGACGACGGGGCCAGGCTGCCGGTCGCGTGCCGGACCCACCCGCCCTCGTCCTGGCGGGCCGAGATGGTGAAGGAGCGACGACCGGCGGAGTCCGCCTCGGCCACGGCCACCTGGAGCTGCACGGCCCCGTGCTCGGGCAGCACCAGCGGGGCCTGCACGGTCAGCTCGTCGAGCAGCGCGCAGCCGACGTGGTCGGCGGCGCGGATGGCGAGGTCCACGAAGGCCGTGCCGGGCACGAACACCAGGCCGGACACGACGTGGTCGGCGAGCCACGGGTGGGTGCCGACCGAGACGCGGCCGGTGAACACGACACCGCCGTCGTCGTCGGACAGGTCCACGACCGCGCCGAGCAGCGGGTGGTCCGCCTCGCCCAGACCGGCGGCGGTGACGTCCACGATCGAGGAGCCGTTGCCGATGAGCCAGTAGCGGCGGTGCTGGAAGGCGTAGGTGGGCAGGTCGACCGCGCGGGCCCCGGACCCGGCGAACACCGGCGTCCAGTCGACGGGCAGGCCGCGCACGTGCGCCTCGGCCAGCGAGGTGAGGAACCGGCGGAGGCCGCCCTGGTCGCGGCGCAGCGAGCCGAGCGCGAGACCGGTGGCGTCGGCGTCGTCGAGCATGTCCTGCACCGGCATGGTGAGCACCGGGTGCGGGCTGACCTCGACGAACGCCCGGAAGCCCTGGCCGATCATGGTCTCGACGGTCGGGGCGAACACGACCGTGCCGCGCGCGTTGCCGTACCAGTACTCGGCGTCCAGTTCCGCGCCGTCGACCAGCTCGCCGGTGACGGAGGAGAACATCGGGATCGTGGTCGGACGCGGGGTGATCGGCGCGAGCGCGGCCACGACCTCGTCGCGGATGATCTCGACGACCGGCGAGTGCGAGGCGTAGTCGACGCGGACGCGGCGGGCGCGCACGCCCTCGGCCTCCAGGTCGGCGACCAGCCGGTCGAGCACCTCGGGCTCGCCGGAGAGCGTGATCGAGCGGGGGCCGTTGATCGTCGCGATCGACACCCCGGCGACGTCGGCGATCCGCTCCCGGACGGTCGCGAGGGGCAGGCCGACCGAGGCCATGCCGCTCTTGCCCGCCAACGCGATGAGCGCCTTGCCGCGCAGGGCGACGACCAGCGCGGCGTCCTCCAGCGACAGCGCGCCGGCGACGCAGGCGGCGGCGATCTCACCCTGCGAGTGGCCGATCACGGCGTCGGGCTTGATGCCGTAGGACTGCCAGAGCGCCGCGAGGGACACCATGACGGAGAACAGCGCGGGCTGCACGACGTCGACGCGGTCCAGGCTCGCCGCGCCCTCCTCGGCGCGCAGCACGGCGGACAGCGACCAGTCGACGTGCGCGGACAACGCCTGCTCGCACTCGGCGATCCGGGCCGCGAACACCGGCGAGGAGTCCAGCAGCCCACCGGCCATGCCGACCCACTGCGAGCCCTGGCCGGGGAAGACGAAGGCGGTCTTGCCGCGCACGTCGGACGCGCCGCGCGCGAGGTCGGTGACCGGGCCGTCCTCGGCGAGGCCGCGCAGACCGGCGACCAGCTCGGCCCGGTCCTCGCCGACGAGCACGGCGGCGTGGTCGAAGCGGGATCGCTTGGTGGCCAACGAGTACGCGACGTCGGTCAGGTCGACGTCGTCCTCGATCAGCGCCACCAGGCGGGCGGCCTGAGCGCGCAGGGCGTCGGGCGTCTTGGCCGACAGCAGCAGCGGAACGGCCGGGAGCGCCACCCGCTCGGTCTCGTCGACGGCCTCGGGGGCCTGTTCGAGGATGGTGTGGGCGTTGGTGCCGGAGATGCCGAACGACGACACGGCCGCGCGGCGCGGGCGGTCGACCGAGGGCCACGGCGTGGTCTCGGTGACCAGCTCGACGGCGCCGGAGGCCCAGTCGACGTGCGGGGTGGGGTTCTCGGCGTGCAGGGTCTTCGGGACGACGCCGTGCTTGATGGCCATGACCATCTTGATGACACCGGCGACACCGGCGGCGGCCTGGGCGTGGCCGATGTTGGACTTGAACGAGCCGAGCAACAACGGCTGCGACCGGTCCTGGCCGTACGCGGCGAGCAAGGCCTGAGCCTCGATCGGGTCGCCGAGCTTCGTGCCGGTGCCGTGCGCCTCGACGGCGTCCACATCGGACGGTTCGAGCTTGCCGGAGGCCAACGCCTGCGCGATGACGCGCTCCTGGGCGAGGCCGTTGGGGGCGCTCAGGCCGTTGGACGCGCCGTCCTGGTTGATGGCCGAACCGCGGACGATCGCGAGGACCTGGTGGCCGTTGCGGCGGGCGTCGGACAGCTTCTCGACGGCCAGCATGCCGACGCCCTCGGCCCAGCCGGTGCCGTCCGCGTCGGCGGAGAACGCCTTGCAGCGGCCGTCGGTGGACAGGCCGCGCTGGCGGGAGAACTCGACGAACATGCCGGGGGTCGCCATGACCGCGACACCACCGGCGAGGGCGAGCGTGCACTCGCCGGAGCGCAACGCCTGGATCGCCCAGTGCAGCGCCACCAACGAGGACGAGCACGCGGTGTCGATCGTGACGGCCGGGCCCTCCAGGCCCAGGGTGTAGGAGATGCGGCCGGAGGCGACGCTGGTCGCGTTGCCGGTGAGCAGGTAGCCCTCGACGCCGTCCTCGGCGTCGGCGGTCTCGGCGGCGTTGCCGTACTGGTACTGGGCCGCGCCGACGAACACGCCGGTCCGGCTGCCGCGCAAGGTGTTCGGGTCGATGCCCGCGTGCTCCAGCGTCTCCCACGAGGTCTCCAGCAGCACCCGCTGCTGCGGGTCCATCGCCAGCGCCTCGCGGGGGCTGATGCCGAAGAAGTTGGCGTCGAACTCGGCGGCGTCGTGCAGGAACCCGCCGTCGGCCACGTACGCGCTGCCCGCCGCCTCGGGGTCGTCGTCCAGGTTCAGCTCCCAGCCGCGGTCACCCGGCATGCCGCCGATGGCGTCGCCGCCGGACTCCACGAACTCCCACAGCTGGTCGGGGGACGACACACCGCCGGGAAAACGACAGCCCATGCCGACGATCGCGATGGGCTCCTGGCCCTCGCGGTCGAGCTCGCGCAGCTTCCGCTTCGCGTCGTCGAGCTCGCTCGTCACCTTTCGCAGGTAGGCGAGGACCTTGTCTTCGTTGGCCATTCGAGTCGTCTCCTCTACAGCGGTGCAGGCGAGTTGAGGGTGATCACGAGGAGCTGAGGTTGTTGTCGATGAAGTCGAAGAGCTCGTCGTAGCCCGCCTCGTCCAACGTGGCTTTCCCAGCGGTCTCCTCGGAGGAGCCGCCGTTCCACTTGGCCAGCACGCGCTGCAACCGGCTGGTGATCTTCGTGCGCATCGGGTCGTCCGCACCGACCTCGCCGAACGCGAGTTCCAGGCGGTCCAGTTCGTCGAGCAGGGTCGCGGCCGGGCTGTCGTTGCCGACCAGCTCCACGCGGAGGTGGGCGGCCAGCTCGATCGCGTTGGGGTAGTTGAAGACCAGCGTCGCGGGCAGCTTCACGCCGGTCGCGGCGCTGAGCGTGTTGCGCAGCTCCACCGCGGACAGGGAGTCGAAGCCGAGTTCCTTGAACGCCAGCGTGGGCTTGATGTCCAGCGCCGACTCGTAGCCGAGGACGACCGCGACCTGCCCGACCACGAGGTCCAGCAGCAGTTCGTCCTGCTCGGCCTTGGTCTTGCCCGCGAGCCGCTGCGACCAGGAGGCCGGTTCGGCCTTGCCCGCGGCGGCGGCCGTGCGCCGCGCCGGGGCGCGGACCAGGCCGCGCAGCAGCGGGTGCACCTCGCCGGAGTCCCGCAGCGTCGACAGGTCCAGCTTCACCGGCGCGAGCAGGGCGTCGTCGGTGACGCGGGCCAGGTCGAACAGCGCCAGGCCGTCGGCCGCGGCCAGCGCGGGCATCCCGGAGCGGGCCATGCGGGCGAAGTCGGCGTCGGTGAGGGTCGACCCCATGCCCGCCGTCTGGTCCCACGGGCCCCAGGCCAGCGAGATCGCCGGGAGGCCGCGGTGGCGGCGGTGCACCGCGAGGGCGTCGAGGAACGTGTTGGCGGCGGCGTAGTTCGCCTGCCCCGCCCCGCCGAACAGGCCGGAGGACGAGGAGAAGACGACGAACATCGCCAGGTCGAGGTCGGCGGTCAGCTCGTGCAGGTGCGCGGCGGCGTCCGCCTTCGGACCGAGCACGGTGGACAGCCGGTCGGGGGTGAGCGAGTCGAGGACGCCGTCGGCGAGCACGCCCGCCGCGTGCACCACGCCGGTCAGCGGGTGCTCGATCCCCTTCAGCAGGGCCGAGACGGCGGCGTGGTCGGCGACGTCGCACGCCGCCAGGTCCACGGTCGCGCCGAGGCCGATCAGCTCGTCGGCCAGCTCGCGGGCGCCGGGGGCGTCCGCGCCGCGCCGGGAGGTCAGCACCAGGTGCTTCACGCCGTGCTCGGCGACGAGGTGCCGGGCCACGAGCGCGCCCAGTCCCCCGGTGCCGCCGGTGATGAGCACCGAGCCGTTCGGGTCGAGCGGGGTCGGGATGGTCAGCACGACCTTGCCGGTGTGCTTGGCCTGGCCCAGGTAGCGGAACGCCTCCGGGGCGCGGTGGACGTCCCACGTCGTCACGGGCAGCGGGGTGAGCGAGCCGTCGGCGAACCAGCCGTGCAGGCGGGTCAGCAGCTCGCCGATGCGGTCCGGTCCGGCCTCGATCAGGTCGAACGCCGTGTAGGCCACGTCGAGGTGCTGCTTCGCGACCGCGGCGGGGTCCCGCACGTCGGTCTTGCCCATCTCCAGGAACCGGCCGCCGTGCCCCTGCGCCACCAGGCGGAGGGAGGCGTCGACGAACTCGCCGGACAGCGCGTTGAGGACCACGTCCACGCCCCGGCCGTCGGTGGCGATGGTGAACTGGTGCTCGAAGTCGATGGTGCGGGAGGACGCGATGTGGTCGTCGGCGATCCCGGCGGCCCGCAGCGCGTCCCACTTGCCGGTGCTCGCCGTGCCGTAGACCTCCGCGCCGAGGTGGCGGGCGATCTGCGTGGCGGCCATGCCGACACCACCGGCGGCGGCGTGGACCAGGATCGACTCGCCGGACTTGAGGCCGCCCAGGTCCTCCAGGGCGTAGAGCGCGGTGAGGAACACCAGCGGCACGCCTGCGGCCTGGGTGAACGACCAGCCGTCGGGGATCGGGCAGACCTTGCGGCGGTCGGCGATCACGACCGGGCCGAACGCGGCGTCGACCATGCCCATGACCCGGTCGCCGACGGCGAGGTCGGCCACGCCGGGCCCGACCTCCAGCACGACGCCCGCGCCTTCCAGGCCCATGATCCCGGCGTCGCCGGGGTACATGCCGAGCACGTTCATCACGTCGCGGAAGTTGACGCCCGCAGCGCGCATCGCGATCCGGACCTCGCCGGGCTCCAGCGCGGACTCGGCGTGCGGCCACGGGATCGTGGTCAGGTTGTCGACCGTGCCGGAGGTGGTGAAGTCCAGGCGCCACGCGGAATCCGTGGCCATCGGGGCGATCGAGCCGGAGTTCGCGCGGACCAGGCGCGGGGCGTAGAGCGTGCCCGCGCGGACCGCGACCTCCAGTTCCCCCGCGCCGAGCACGGCGGGCAGGACCTCGTCGATCGCGGTCACGTCGTCCAGGTCCAGCAGGACGATCGCGCCGGGGTGCTCGGACTGCGCGGAGCGGACCAGGCCGGAGGCGCTGGACTGGGCGGGGACGGTGATGTCCTCGCCGGGCAGCGCGGCGACGGCGTGGCTGGTCACGACGACCAGCACCGACTCCTCGGACCGGTCCTCCACGAAGGACTTCAGGCCCGCCAGCAGTTCGGCGGTCACGGTGTGCACGTTGGCGGAGTCGGCGACGTGCAGGATCGTCACGTCCTCGACCGACTCGGGTTCGGCGGTGACCGGCGTCCAGTCCACCCGGTACAGGGAGTCGACGCCGACTCGGGTGAACTGCTCGCCGCTGATCGGCCGCAGCACCAGGGAGTCGACGCGGGCGACCGGCGAGCCGGTGCCGTCGGCGACGTCCACGGAGATGCCGTCGCCGTTCGGGGAGACGCGGGCGCGCAGCGTCTCGGCCCCGGCGGCGAACAGGCTCACCCCGGTCCAGGAGAACGGCAGCGACGCCGGGCCGCTCTGCTCCGACCCGTCGCCGATGCCGAGCGTGTGGAGAACGGAGTCGAGCAACGCCGGGTGGACGCCGAACGCGCCCGCCCGACGCTGTTCCGCCTCGGGCAGCGAGACTTCGGCGTACACGTCCTCGCCGCTGCGCCAGGCGTTCACCAGCCCGCGGAAGACCGGGCCGTAGCGCAAACCGCCCGCGGCGAGGTCCTCGTAGAGGCCGGACAGGTCCAGGGGGACGGCTCCGGCGGGCGGCCACTGCGCCAACTCGAACGCGGGAGCCGTGGTGTCGTCGGTGAGGACGCCGGTCGCGTGCACGATCCACGCGGCGTCGTCGTCATCGGCGCGGGAGTAGACGGTGAGCATCCGGCGGCCGGGCTCGGCGTCCAGCTCGACGTGCAGGCTGATGCCGCCCTGCGCCGGGACGATCAGCGGGGCCTGGAGCAGCAGCTCCTCCAGGTGGCCGCAGCCGACCTGGTCGCCGGCGCGGATCGCCAGCTCCACCAGCGCGGTGCCGGGCACGACCACGTTGTCCGCGACGACGTGGTCGGCGAGCCAGGCGTGCGTGGCGACGGACAGGCGGGCGGTGAACAGCACACCGCCGTCGGGCATCGGCAGCACCACGGCGAGCAGCGGGTGACCGGCGGCGGACAGGCCCGCGGACGTCACGTCGCCCACCGAACCGCTGTCCTCCAACCACAGGCGCTGGCGGTCGAACGCGTAGGTCGGCAGGTCGACGCGCTGGGCGCCGGTGCCGGAGAAGTACGCGGCCCAGTCGATCCGGACGCCGCGGACGTGCAGCCCGGCGAGCGCGGTGGTGAGGGCCGTGACCTCGGGGCGGTCCTTGCGCAGCGCCGGGACCAGCACGGCCTTCTCGACGCTCTCCGCGCCCATGGCGGTGAGCACGGCGTCAGGGCCCAGTTCCAGGAACGTCGACACGCCCTGGGCTTCCAGCGCCGTGACGGCGTCGGCGAACCGGACGGCGGTGCGGACGTGGGTGACCCAGTACTCGGCGGAGCACAGTTCCACGGCCGTGGCGAGCTTGCCGGTGGCCGTGGAGACGATCGGGATGAGCGGCGAGGAGTAGGTCAGCCGGTTCGCGACCGCGCGGAAGTCGTCGAGCATGGCGTCCATGTGCGCCGAGTGGAACGCGTGGGAGACGGTGAGCCGCTTGGACTTCCTGTCGTCGAACGCGTCGACCACCGCGAGCACGGCGTCCTCGTCGCCCGCGAGGACGATCGAGGTCGGGCCGTTGACGGCGGCAATCGTAACGCCGTTACCAATCAGCGGGAGGACTTCCTCCTCGGTGACCTGGAGGGCGACCATCGCGCCGCCGGTCGGCAGCGCCTGCATCAACCGGCCACGGGCCTCGACCAGCGTCGCGGCGTCCTCCAGGGACAGGACACCGGCCACGTGGGCGGCGGCCAGCTCGCCGATCGAGTGCCCGGCCAGGAACTCCGGCTTCACGCCCGCCGCCTCGAAGAGGCGGTAGAGCGCCACCTCGACGGCGAACAGGGCGGGCTGCGTCATCCCGGTCTGGTCCAGCGCGGCGGCGTCGTCGCCGAACACCACGTCGCGGACCGGGCCGTCGAACTCGGCGCACACGGCGTCGAACGCCTTGGCGTACACCGGGAACGCGTCGTACAGCTCGCGGCCCATGCCGAGCCGCTGCGACCCCTGACCGGTGAACAGGATCGCCAGACCGCCGTCGGTGACGGCGCCGCGCTGGAGGTTCGCCGCCGCGCCGCCGTCGACCAGCGCGTCCAGACCGGACGTCAGGGCGGCCGCGTCGGCTCCGACCACGACCGCGCGGTGGGCGAGCGCGGTCCGGGTCGTCGCCAGGGAGAAGGCCACGTCGTCGAGGTGGAGGTCGGCGCCGGAGAGGTGGTCGCGCAGGCGGCGGGCCTGCTCGCGCAGCCCGTCCTCGGTGCGCGCGGCCAGCAGCCACGGCAGCACCTCGCGGCCCTGGCGCACGACCTCGACCGGCTCCGCCGCGGGCGCTTCCTCCAGCACGACGTGGGCGTTGGTGCCGCTCACGCCGAACGAGGAGACGCCCGCGCGGCGGGGGTTGCCGGTCTCGGGCCACGGGCGGGCCTCGGTCAGGATCTCCAGCGAACCGGCCTCCCAGTCGACCTGGTGGGACGGCTCCTCGGCGTGCAGCGTCTTGGGGGCCAGACCGTGGCGGATGGCCATGACCATCTTGATGACGCCCGCGACGCCCGCCGCGGACTGGGTGTGGCCGATGTTGGACTTCAGCGAGCCCAGCAGCACCGGGCGCTCGCGGTCCTGGCCGTAGGTGGACAGGATCGCCTGGGCCTCGATCGGGTCGCCGAGCCGCGTGCCGGTGCCGTGCGCCTCGACCACGTCGACGTCCGCGGGGGCCAGACCGGCGTTGGCCAGGGCCTGGAGGATCACCCGCTGCTGCGACGGGCCGTTGGGGGCGGTGAGGCCGTTGGACGCGCCGTCCTGGTTGACCGAGCTGCCGCGCACGACGGCGAGGACCTCGTGGCCGTTGCGGCGGGCGTCGGACAGCTTCTCGACCAGCAGCAGGCCCACTCCCTCGGACCAGCCGGTGCCGTCGGCGTCGTCGGAGAACGCGCGGCACCGGCCGTCCGGGGAGAGCCCGCCCTGCTTGCCGAACTCGGCGAACACGGCGGGCGTGCTCATCACCATCACACCGCCCGCGAGGGCGATGGAGCACTCACCGTTGCGCAGCGCGGTGGCAGCCAGGTGCAGCGCGGTGAGCGAGGACGAGCAGGCGGTGTCGACCGTGACGGCGGGGCCCTCGAGGCCGAACGTGTAGGAGAGGCGGCCGGACAGGACGCTGGGGGCCGCACCCGTGAGCAGGTGGCCCGCGACCTCGTCGGGGACCTCGGTCAGGCCGATGCCGTAGCCCATGGCGCTGCCGCCGATGAACACCCCGGTCTGGCTGCCGCGCAGCGACCTGGGGTCGATTCCGGCGCGCTCGAACACTTCCCACGTCGTTTCCAACAGCAGCCGCTGCTGGGGGTCCATGGCCAGCGCTTCACGCGGGGAAATACCGAAGAACGCGGGCTCGAAATCGGCCGCGTCATAGAGGAACCCGCCGCCCTCGACGGCGAAAACACCGTTTTCGGTGCCCCAGCCCCGGTCTTCGGGGAGCGGGGAAATCGCGTCACCGCCGGACTCGACCAGCCGCCACAGGTCCTCGGGCGAGCGGACGCCACCGGGGTAACGGCAGCTCATCGCCACGATGGCGATGGGCTCCTGGTCGCCTTCCTCCAACTCCTGAAGCCGCTGCCGGGTGGTCTGGAGATCCGCCGTCACCAGTTTGAGATACTCCCGGAGCGTGTCTTCATTCGCCATTTAAGAGCACCTCTTCGCTACGGACGACAGGGTTTCTCCGGCGCGGGAGAATGAGATCGTCGTGAATTCGGAAGCGCTTGGCACACTTCAGCTCACGAAACGATTCTGTCCGTGGCCCCAACACCCCTCAACCCCTAGCGGGCCCCTACGGGCCCCTGAGGAAACGCCCCGAAAACCGGGTTCGCCCCAGCACCGCTACCCCCTCCGACCAGGTCGGAGGGGGTAGCGAGGGGGCGGCAGGGGTGGGTGGTTACTTCCCCAGCTGCTTGTTGATGAGCGCGAACAGCTCGTCGTCGGACGCGTCGTCCAGGCCGGTCTCGGCGGGCTTCTCGGCGGCGGCCTTGCCCGAGTTCCACGAGGAGAGCAGCGACTGGAGCTTGATGGTGATCCTGGTCCGGGTGAGCGTGTCCGGGGTGGCGGTGGCGAGCACGGCCTCCAACTTCTCGAGTTCGTCGAGCACCGGCACCGTGGCGCCGCCCACGACGAGCTGGGAGTGCAGGAACTTGGCGAGCGGTTCGGCACTGGGGTGGTCGAAGACCAGGGTCGCCGGGAGCTTGAGCCCGGTGGCGGTGGTCAGGGTGTTGCGGAGTTCCACGGCCGTGAGCGAGTCGAAGCCGAGGTCCTGGAACGCCTTGTCCTTGGCGACCGCGTCCGCCGAGCCGTGGCCCAGGACGGTCGCGACCTGGCCGCGGACCAGGTCGACCAGCAGCGCGTGCTGCTCGACCTCGGACAGCGCGGCGAGCTTCCCGACCAGGTCGGACTCCTCGCCGGCCGCGGGCGCGGTCTCCTCCAGCGCGGCGCGCACCTCGGGCAGGTCGCCGAGGAACGGGCTGGGCCGGGCCATGGTGAACGCCGGGGCGAACTTGTCCCACTCGATGTCGACCACGGTCACCGTGGTCTCGCCGGAGCGGATGGCCTTCTCCAGGGCGTTGAGCGTGAGGGCGGGCGACATCGCGATCAGGCCGCGGCGGCGCAGGTGCTCCTCGGTGTCACCGACCGTCGCCATGCCGCTCTCGGCCCACGGACCCCACGAGACCGAGGTCGCGACCAGTCCCCGTGCCCGGCGGGACTCCGCCAGGCCGTCGAGGAACGCGCTGGCCGCCGAGTAGGCCGACTGGCCACCCGAACCCCAGGTGCCCGCGATGGACGAGAACACCACGAAGGCGTCCAGGTCCGCGTCGACCAGCAGCTCGTCCAGCAGGACCGCGCCCGCGACCTTCGCGGACAGGACGTCGTCGAACGTGCCCAGGTCGTGGTCCGCGATGGCCCCGTAGTGGTCCGCACCGGCCGCGTGGACCACGGCGTTCGGCGGGAACTCGGTGAGCAGGCCCGACAGCGACTCGCGGTCGGCCACGTCGCACGCGGCGATGGTGACCTTCGTGCCCAACGCCTCCAACTCGGCGGCGAGCTCGGCCGCGCCGGGGGCGCTGGGGCCACGTCGGGACGTGAGCACCAGGTGCTCCGCGCCCTCGGTGGCCAGCCAGCGGGCGACCCTCGTGCCCAGGGCACCGGTACCGCCGGTGACCAGGACCGTGCCGCGCGGCGACCAGTCGGACAGGCCGGTCGCGGCCGGTGCGTGCACCAGCCGTCGGCCGAACACGCCGGACGAGCGGACGGCGACCTGGTCCTCGGAGCCGACGAGCACGGCCGCGATCCGGTCGAGCGCCTTGTCGGTCAGCTTCTCCGGCAGGTCGACCAGGCCACCCCAGCGCTCGGGGTGCTCCAGGCCGATCACGTAGCCGGTGCCCCAGATCGTGGACTGCGCCGGGTCGACGACGCCGTCGGACCGGCCGGTCGACACCGCGCCGCGGGTCGCGACCCACAGCGGGGCCTCGATCCCGGCGTCACCGAGGGCCTGCACGGTCAGCACGGTCGTGGTGGCCGTGGTCCCGAGGGCCAGCACGCCCTCGGCGGGACCGTCGGTCATCGCCTTCTCCAGCAGGGTGGTCAGACCCACGCGGTCGACGTCGGCGTCCCACTCGACCGGCACGACCTCCACGCCACGGGCGCTCAGGCCCGCCAGCACGGCGTGCTCGGCCTGCCCGGCGGGCACGACGGCCAGCCAGCGGCCGGACGCGCCGGTCTTCTCGGGTGTGACGGACTTCCACTCGACCTGGTAGCGCCAGCCCTCCATGGTGGCGTTCTCGCCGCGCTGCCTGCGCCACGACGCCAGCACCGGCAGGGCGTCGCCGAACGGCGTGGACGGGTCGATGTCCGTGCCGAGCGACGCCAGGTCCTCGCTGTCGACCGCCGCCCAGAACTGGGCGTCGACCTCGCTGACCTCGGTGGACGCGGTCGTGGTCGGCCACGGCTGCGAGTCGAGCCAGAAGTGCTGGTGCTGGAACGCGTAGGTGGGCAGGTCGACCCGCCGCGCGGCGGTCCCGGCGAAGAACGCCGCCCAGTCGACCGCGTTGCCGCGGGCGTGGACCCGACCGAGGGCCGTCAGCAGGGTGCGGACCTCGTCCCGGTCCTTGCGCAGCGACGGGATCAGCACGGCGTCGGTGACGCTGTCGGCCCCCATCGCGGTGAGCACGCCGTCCGGGCCCAACTCCAGGAACGTCTTCACGCCCTGGCCTTCGAGGGTGGTCACGGTGTCGGCGAACCGCACCGCGTCCCGCACGTGCCGCACCCAGTGCTCCGGGTCCGTCACGTCGCCGAGCATCGGGATGGTCGGCTGGCTGTACGTCAGCCCGGAGACGATGGTCCGGAACTCGTCCAGCATCGGCTCCATCAGCGGCGAGTGGAACGCGTGGGACACGCTGAGCCGCTTGGACTTCCGGTCGGGGAACGCCCCGACGACCAGCTGCACGGCGTCTTCCGCGCCTGCGACGACGATCGACGTGGGTCCGTTGATCGCCGCGATGGACACGGCCTCGGTGAGCAGGGGCAGCACTTCTTCCTCGGTGGCCTGCAACGCCACCATCGCGCCACCGGCGGGCAACGCCTGCATGAGGCGACCGCGTTCGCCGACCAGCGTGGCCGCGTCCTCCAGGGACAGGACACCGGCCACGTGGGCGGCGGCGATCTCGCCGATGGAGTGGCCGCCCAGGTAGTCGGGCTTCACGCCCCACGACTCGAAGAGGCGGTAGAGCGCCACCTCGACCGCGAAGATCGCGGGCTGGGTGAACTCCGTGCGGTTGAGGGTCTCCTCGTCGTCGACCCGGACGTCGACCAGCGCGGCGATCTCGTCGAACGCCTTGGCGAACACCGGGAACGCGGCGTGCAGCTCGCGGCCCATGCCGACCCGCTGCGAGCCCTGGCCGGTGAACAGCACCGCCAGCTTGCCCTCGACGACGGCGTCACCGGCGGACACGGTCGCGAGACCGTTGAGCAGCTCGTCCTTCTCCCCCGCCACCACGACGGCGCGGTGGGTGAGACCGGATCGGCTGGTGAGCAACGAGTACGCCAGGTCGGTCAGGTCGACGTCGGTCGACGCCACGTGCTCGCGCAGCCGTTCCGCCTGCTCCTTCAAGGCTTCCGACGACTTCGCCGCCAGCACCACGGGCAGGGCGGGCAGCGTCGTCGTGGCCGTCTCGACCACGACCTCGGCCACCGGCGCCTGCTCGATGATGGCGTGGGCGTTGGTGCCGCTCATGCCGAACGACGAGATGGCGGCCCGGCGCGGACGCCCGGTCTCCGGCCAGGAAGCGGCCTCCGTCAGCAGCTCGACGGACCCGGAGGTCCAGTCGATCTGCGGCGACGGCTCGTCCACGTGCAGCGTCTTCGGGGCGACGCCGTGCTGGAGGGCCAGCACCATCTTGATGATGCCGGAGACACCGGACGCGGCCTGCGTGTGGCCGATGTTGGACTTCAGGGAACCCAGCAGCAGCGGGGTCTCCCGGTTCTGGCCGTAGGTCGACAGGATCGCCTGCGCCTCGATCGGGTCGCCGAGCTTCGTGCCGGTGCCGTGGGCCTCCACGACATCGACGTCCGAAGTGGACAGTCCGGCGGCCGCGAGGGCCTGGCGGATCACCCTTTGCTGCGACGGGCCGTTCGGGGCCGTGAGGCCGTTCGAGGCACCGTCCTGGTTGATGGCGCTGCCGCGGATGACGGCGAGCACCTCGTGGCCGTTGCGCTGGGCGTCGGAGAGGCGTTCGACGACGAGCATGCCGACGCCCTCGCCCCAGGCCGTGCCGTCGGCCGCCGCGGCGAACGACTTGCACGTGCCGTCGACGGCCAGACCGCGCTGGCGGCTGAAGTCGATGAACGCGCCGGGCGTGGACATCATCGAAGCGCCACCGGCCAACGCGAGGTCGCACTCACCGGCCCGCAACGCCTGCGCCGCGAGGTGAATCGCGACCAGGGACGCGGAGCACGCCGTGTCGACCGTGACGGCCGGGCCTTCCAGCCCGAACGTGTAGGACAGGCGACCGGAGACGACGCTCGCCGCCAGGCCGGTGCCGAGGTAGCCCTCGATGCCGGGCGGCAGCTCGAACGTCTGCATCGCGTAGTCCTGGCCGTTCGTGCCGGTGAAGACGCCGGTCCGGCTGCCGCGCAACGACTCGGGGTCGATGCCCGCGCGTTCCATGGCCTCCCAGGACGTTTCCAGCAGCATGCGCTGCTGCGGGTCCATGGCCAGGGCTTCCCTCGGGTTGATCCCGAAGAACGCCGGGTCGAACTCGCCCGCGTCGTGCAGGAACCCGCCTCGGGTCACGTACGAGGTGCCCTCGTGGTCGGGGTCCGGGTCGAACAGGGTCGCCAGGTCCCAGCCGCGGTTGGTCGGGAAGTCCGAGATGGCGTCGCTGCCCGAGGTGACCAGCTCCCAGAGCTGTTCGGGCGTCTCGATCCCGCCCGGCAGCCGCAGGCCCATGCCCACGATCGCGATGGGCTCGTTGGTGAAGCCCGAGGCGACCGCGGTCAACGCCTCCGGCCTGCTGCCGACCAGCTCCTCGCGCAGGAACGCGGTGAGCGTGGCCAGGTTCGGGTAGTCGAACACCAGCGTCGCGGGCAGTCGCAGGCCGGTGACCTCGTTGAGCTTGCCGCGCAGTTCCACGGCCGTGAGCGAGTCGAAGCCGAGTTCGCGGAACGCGACCCCGAGTTCGACGGCCTGCGGCGAGGCGTAGCCGAGCACGTCGGCGACCTGCTGGCGGACCAAGTCCACCAGCAGCGACCGCTGCTCGGCCTCGGCCAGCCCGGTGAGCTTCGCGACGAGACCGGTGTCGTTGGCCGCGGCCGGGGTCTCCAGTGCCGCCACCACGTCCGGCAGCGCGCTGAGCAGCGGGCTCGGGCGGGCGGCGGTGAACGCCGGGGCGAAGCGGGTCCAGTCGACGTCGGCGACGACGACCGTGGCCTCCCCGAGCCCGACGGCCCGGCGCAGGGCGGCGAGCGCCTGCTCCGGCGCCAGCGCGGGCAGTCCGCGACGGCTGAGCGCGTCCCGGCCCTCCTGGGTCATCGCACCCCCGGCCCACGGGCCCCACGCCACCGAGGTGGCGGCGAGCCCGGCGGCGCGACGGCGTTCGGCCAGCGCGTCGAGGTAGGCGTCGGACGCGGCGTACGCGCCCTGGCGGCCGGAACCCCAGACACCGGAGGTGGAGGAGAAGAGGACGAACGCGTCCACGTCGCCGACCAGCGCGTCCAGGTTCGCCGCGCCTTCCACGCGGGCGGCCATGACGTAGGCCAGTTCGTCGGCGTCCATGTCCGCCAGCGCCGTGTCCTGGCCGACGCCCGCGAGGTGCACGACGGCGTTCGGCGGGTACTCGGCGATCACGGCGGCCAGCGCGTCGCGGTCGGTCACGTCGCACGGGACGACCGTCGCGCCGGGGACCTCTCCCCCGCCGCGGCTGACCAGCACGACCCGCTCGGCCCCGGCTTCGGTGAGCCACGCGGTGACGTGGCGGCCGATGGCGCCCGTGCCGCCGGTCACCAGGACCGTGCCGCGCGGCGTCCAGTCGGAGCCGGTCCCGGCGGGGGCCGGGACGAGCCTGCGGGCGTGGACGACCGAGCCGCGCACGGCGACCTGGTCCTCCGTGCCGCCCAGGAGCGCGGCGATCCGGTCGAACGCCCTGGCGTCGAGCGTGTCGGGCAGGTCGACCAGGCCGCCCCAGCGGTCGGAGTGCTCCAGCGCGGCGACCCGGCCGAAGCCCCACACCTGTGCGGCGATCGGGTCGGCGACGGCGTCGGCCGGGCCGGTCGCGACAGCTCCGCGGGTGGCGATCCACAGCTTCGCGGTGTGGGTCTTGACCAGGTCGAGCGCCTCGGTCACGTCGTTGGTCGAGGCCAGCACGCCGTCGAACGGTCCTTCGGCGACGACGTCGACACCGCGCGCCGCCAGGCCTTCGGCCACGGCGGGATCGGTGACCAGCCAGCGGCCGGGCACGACACCGGACGGGGTGACCGGCGACCAGTCGATCCGGTAGCGCTTGCCGTCCACCGCGGGGGCCTTGCTCGGGCTCGGGTCGAGCCAGAAGCGGTCGCGCTGGAACGCGTAGGTCGGCAGGTCCACCTTCCGCGCGCCGGAGCGGGCGAAGGAGGCGGCCCAGTCGACCTTGATCCCGCGGACGTGCAGCGCGGCGAGGGCGCGGACCAGAGTCGGGACCTCGGCGCGGTCCTTGCGCTGCGCCGCGATCAGCACCGCGTCGGTGACGCTGTCCTGCGCCATCGCGGTGAGCACGCCGTCCGGGCCCAGCTCGAGGAACGTGCTGACGCCCTTGGCTTCCAGGGACTTCACGGTGTCGGCGAACCGGACCGCGTCCCGGACGTGCCGCACCCAGTACTCCGGGTTCGTCACGTCGCCGGGCATCGGGATCCTCGGCGCGGAGAACGTGAGTGCGGAGACCACCTCGCGGAAGTCGTCCAGCATCGGGTCCATCAACGGCGAGTGGAACGCGTGCGACACGCTGAGCCGCTTGGACTTCCGGTCGGTGAAGTGCTCCAGCACCTCCTCGACGCCCGCACCGGCGATGACGACGGCGTTCGGGCCGTTGACCGCGGCGATGGAGACCGTGTCGGTGAGGTGCGGCAGCACCTCCGCCTCGGTGGCCTGCAAGGCGACCATCGCGCCACCGGCCGGGAGCGCCTGCATCAGGCGACCGCGAGCGGAGACGAGCGTGGCCGCGTCGGCCAGCGAGAGGACCCCGGCCACGTGGGCCGCGGCGATCTCGCCGATGGAGTGCCCGCCCACGTGGTCCGGCCGCACGCCCCAGGCTTCCAGGGTGCGGAACAGCGCGACCTCGATGGCGAACAGCGCGGGCTGCGTGTACTCGGTGCGGTCCAACGCTTCCGCGTCGCCGAACACGACGTCGCGGAGCGGGCGGTCCAGGTCGAGCTGTGCGCAGACGGCGTCGAACGCGTCGGCGAAGACGGGCACCGTCTCGTACAGCTCACGGCCCATGCCGAGGCGCTGCGAACCCTGACCGGTGAACAGGAACGCCAGTCCACCGTCAGCGGCGGTGCCCCGAACCAGGTTCGGGTTCGTGCCGCCGTCACGGGCGGCGGTCAGGGCGGCGATGGCCGAGTCGCGGTCGTCGCCGAGCACGACCAGGCGGTGCGCAAGGGTGGCGCGGGTCGTGGCCAGCGAGAACGCCACGTCGGTCGAGTCCGCGTCGGTCCACTCCAGCTGCTCGCCGATCCGTCCGGCCTGCTCGGCCAGCGCGGCGGCGTTCTTGGCCGACAGCACGAACGGCGTGACCGCCGGAGCGATCGGTGCGGTGGTGGTGATGTCGGCTTCCGGCGCCTGCTCGATGATCGTGTGGGCGTTGGTGCCGCTGATGCCGAAGGACGACACCGCCGCACGGCGCGGGCGGCCGGTCTCGGGCCACGCCACCTGCGAGGTGACCAGCTCGACCGCTCCGGCCGACCAGTCGATCGCGGGCGACGGCTCGTCCACGTGCAGGGTCTTCGGGACCTGGCCGTGGCGCATCGCCATGACCATCTTGATGATCCCCGCGACGCCCGCCGCGGCCTGCGTGTGGCCGATGTTGGACTTCACCGACCCCAGCAGCAGCGGTTCCCCGCGGTCCTGGCCGTAGGTGGCCAGCAGCGCCTGCGCCTCGATCGGGTCGCCGAGCGAGGTGCCGGTGCCGTGGGCCTCCACGACGTCGATGTCCGAAGTGGACAGACCGGCCGACGCGAGCGCCTTGCGGATGACCCGCTGCTGCGACGGCCCGTTGGGGGCGGTCAGGCCGTTGGAAGCGCCGTCCTGGTTCACGGCCGAGCCGCGCACCAGGGCGAGCACCTGGTGGCCGTTGCGCTGGGCGTCGGAGAGCCGCTCGACGAGCAGCATGCCGACACCCTCACCCCAGCCCGTGCCGTCGGCCGCGGCCGCGAACGACTTGATCCGGCCGTCGGTCGCGAGCCCGCGCTGGCGGGAGAAGTCGATGAACGTGCCGGGCGTGGACATGATCGTCACACCACCGGCGAGCGCCAGGTCGCAGTCCCCGTTGCGCAACGCCTGAACGGCCAGGTGCAGGGCCACCAGCGACGAGGAGCACGCGGTGTCGACCGTGACGGCCGGGCCCTCCAGGCCGAACGTGTAGGAGATGCGGCCGGACGCGATGGCCGCGGAGTTGCCGGTGCCGAGGTGGCCCTCGACGCCGTCCGGGATGTCCTCCAGCAGCGCCAGGTAGTCCTGGCCGTTGCTGCCCGCGAACACGCCGGTCTGGCTGCCGCGCACCGTGACCGGGTCGATCCCGGCCCGCTCGAACGCCTCCCACGAGGTCTCCAGCAGCAACCGCTGCTGCGGGTCCATCGCGGTGGCCTCGCGGGGGCTGATCCCGAAGAACGCGGGGTCGAACCTCGTGGCCCCGTCGAGGAACGCGCCTTCACGGGCGTAGGTCGTGCCCTGGTGGTCGGGGTCGTCGTGGAAGAGGGTCGACAGGTCCCAGCCGCGGTCGGTCGGGAACGGCGTGACCGCGTCACCACCGGCCAGCACCAGGTCCCACAGCTGCTCGGGCGAGGTGATGCCCCCCGCGAACCGGCAGCTCATGGCGACGATGGCGATGGGCTCGTCGGCGTTGACCGCAGCCGTGACCTCGGCGACCTCGACCTGCGAGCCCAGCAGCTCGGTGCGCAGGTGGTTCGCCAGCGTGACGGCGTTGGGGTAGTCGAACACCAGCGTCGCGGGCAGTCGCAGCCCGGTGGCGGTGTTGAGGGTGTTGCGCAGTTCCACGGCCGTGAGCGAGTCGAAGCCGAGTTCCTGGAACGCCCGGTCCTTGTCGACCGCGTCGGACGAGCTGTGGCCGAGCACCGAGGCGACCTGGTCGCGGACGACGTCGACCAGCAGCGCGTGCTGCTCGGCCTCGGACAGCCCGACGAGTCGGGCGGCCAGCTCGGACACCGCGCCGGTCTCGGCGGGGCTGTCGTCGGCGAGCGCCTCGCGCACCTCCGGCAGGTCGCCGATGAACGCGCTGGGCCGGGCGAGCGTGAACGCGGGCGTGAACTTCTCCCATTCCATGTCCACGACGGTCACGGTCGGCTCGCCGGAGCGGATGGCCCGCTCCAGCGCGGTCAGGGTGAGGGCGGGCGGCATCGTGACGAGACCGCGCTTGCGCAGGTGCGCCTCGGTGTCGCCGACGGTCGCCATGCCGCTCTCGGCCCACGGGCCCCACGAGACAGACGTGGCCACGAGGCCGCGCGCCCGGCGGGACTCCGCGAGGCCGTCGAGGAACGCGCTGGCGGCGGAGTAGGCGGACTGGCCACCGGAACCCCACGTGCCGGCGATGGACGAGAACACCACGAACGCGTCCAGGTCCGCATCGGCCAGCAGCTCGTCCAGCAGCACCGCGCCGGACACCTTGCCGGACAGCACCTCGTCGAAGATCGCGAGGTCGTGGTCGGCGATGCCCATCGTGTAGTCGGCACCGGCCGCGTGCACCACGGCGTTCGGCGGGAACTCGGTCAGCAGGGCGGACAGCGCGTCCCGGTCGGCCACGTCGCACGCGGCGATCGTGACCCGCGCGCCCAGTTCCTCCAGCTCGTGGGCGAGGTCCGCCGCGCCGGGCGCGTCGAGGCCGCGGCGGGACGTGAGCACCAGGTGCTCCGCGCCGCCGGTCGCGAGCCAGCGGGCGACCTTGCCGCCCAGCGCGCCGGTGCCGCCGGTGACGAGCACCGTGCCGCTCGGGGACCAGTCGGCGAGCTTGTCGCCCAGCGGGGCGTGGACGAGGCGGCGGCCGAAGACGCCGGACGAGCGCAGCGCGACCTGGTCCTCGTCGCCGGTGAGCACGCCGACCAGCCGGTCGAACAGGCGGGTGTCGAGGGTGTCGGGCAGGTCGACCAGGCCACCCCAGCGGTCGGGGTGCTCCAGGCCGATCACGTAGCCGAGGCCCCAGACCTCGGTCTGGGACGGGACGACCACGCCGTCGGACCGGCCGGTCGACACCGCGCCGCGGGTCGCGATCCACAGCGGGGCCATGACCCCGGCGTCGCCGAGCGCCTGCACCACCACGACGGACGCGGTGGTCGTGCCGACGAGCGCGACCAGCGACAGCACGCCGTCGACCTGGCCGAGGTCGGCGAACGCCGTGGCCAGGGTGGCGCGGTCGGCGAACTCGACCGGCACGACCTCGGCGCCGCGGGCGGTGAGGCCGTCGGTGATCTCGGTGGTGTCGAAGCCGTCCGGGACGACGAGCGCCCAGCGGCCGGTGAGCGTCGGGGCGCCCAGGTCGGTCAGCGGCAGCCAGGAGACCCGGTAGCGCCAGCCGTCGATCTTGGTGTGCGCCCGGCGGGCCTTGCGCCACGACGACAGCGCGGGCAGCACCTCGCCCAGCACGCTCTCGTCCAGGGCCAGGGTGGTGCCGACGAGGCTGAAGTCCTCGCGCTCCACCGCTTCCCAGAACTTGGCCTCCGCCTCGTCGACGTCACCGCCTCCGCTGGTCGGGAAGCCCTGCGTCTCCAGCCAGAACCGCTGCCGCTGGAAGGCGTAGGTCGGCAGCTCGACGCGCCGCGCGCCCGTTCCGGCGAAGAACGCGTCCCAGTCGACGCGGACGCCGCGGTTGTGCAGGGCGGCGAGGGCCGACGTGAGCACGGCGGCTTCCGGCCGGTCCTTGCGCCGGCCCGCCACGAGCACGGCGTCGGTGACGCTGTCCTGGCCCATCGCGGTGAGCACACCGTCCGGGCCCAGTTCCAGGAACGTGCTGACGCCCTTGGCCTCCAGGGTCTTGACCGCGTCGGAGAACCGCACGGCGTCGCGGACGTGGCGGACCCAGTACTCCGGGTCGGTCACCTCGCCCAGCAGCGGGATCGTCGGCTCGCTGAAGGTCAGGTCCGCGACCACGGCCCGGAACTCGTCCAGCATCGGCTCCATCAGCGGCGAGTGGAACGCGTGCGACACGCTGAGCCGCTTGGACTTCCGGTCGGCGAAGTGCGCCAGCACCCGCTCGACCGCGTCCTCGGCTCCGGCGACGACGACGGCGTTCGGCCCGTTGACCGCCGCAATGGAAACAGTGTTATCAATCAGCGGGAGGACTTCGTCCTCGGTGGCCTGGAGCGCGACCATCGCGCCACCGGCCGGAAGCGCCTGCATGAGGCGACCGCGTTCCGAAACAAGCCGGGCGGCGTCCTCCAGCGACAGCACCCCGGCCACGTGGGCCGCGGCGATCTCGCCGATCGAGTGGCCGCCGACGAAGTCGGGCTTCACGCCCCACGACTCGACCAGCCGGTACAGCGCCACTTCCAGGGCGAAGATCGCGGGCTGCGCGAACTCCGTGCGGTCCAGCGTCTCCTGGTCGTCGATCCGCAGGTCGACCAGCGCGGCGATCTCGTCGAACGCCGTCGCGAACACCGGGAACGCGGCGTGCAGCTCACGCCCCATGCCCGCGCGCTGCGAGCCCTGGCCGGTGAACAGGACGGCGAGCTTGCCGTCGGTCACGGCGTCGAGCCCACGGCCTTCGCTGATCGCGGTCAGGCCGCGCACCAGCTCGTCGTGGTCGCTCGCGACCACGGCCGCGCGGTGCGGCATCGGCGTCCGGCCGGTGGCGGAGAACGCCAGGTCGGTCAGGGACACCGCCGGGTCCACGGTCAGCAGCGCGGCGGCCTGGCCCTTGAGGGCGTCGGCCGACTTGGCCGACAGCACCACCGGCACGACCGGCAGTTCAGCCGTCTGACCCGCGACAACGGCGTTGGGCGCTTCCTCGATGATCAGGTGGGCGTTGGTGCCGCTCATGCCGAACGCCGACACCGCGGCCCGGCGGACGCGACCCGTCTCGGGCCACGCCTGGGCCTCGGTCAGCAGTTCGACCGAGCCCGAGGTCCAGTCGATGTGCGGCGAGGGCTCGTCGACGTGCAGGGTCTTGGGCATGATCCCGTTGCGGATCGCCATGACCATCTTGATGACGCCGGAAACGCCCGCCGCGGCCTGCGTGTGGCCGATGTTGGACTTGAGCGAGCCGAGCCGCAACGGGATCTCGCGGTCGCGGCCGTAGGTGGAGAGGAGCGCCTGCGCCTCGATCGGGTCGCCCAGCTTGGTGCCGGTGCCGTGCGCCTCGACCAGGTCGACGTCCTGAGTGGACAGTCCGGCGTTCGCGAGGGCCTGGCGGATGACCCGCTGCTGCGACGGGCCGTTCGGGGCCGTGAGGCCGTTGGAAGCGCCGTCCTGGTTGACGGCGGAGCCGCGGATGACCGCGAGGACCTGGTGGCCGTTGCGCTGGGCGTCCGACAGCCGCTCGACGAGCAGGATGCCGACACCCTCACCCCAGCCGGTGCCGTCCGCGGCGGCCGCGAAGGACTTGCACCGCCCGTCGACCGCGAGGCCGCGCTGGCGGGAGAAGTCGATGAACGCGCCGGGCGTGGACATCATCGACGCGCCACCGGCCAACGCCAGGTCGCACTCACCGGCCCGCAACGCCTGCACAGCGAGGTGAATGGCAACGAGCGAGGCCGAGCACGCCGTGTCGACGGTGACGGCAGGGCCTTCCAGCCCGAAGGTGTAGGAGATGCGGCCGGACACGACGCTGGCCGCGAGACCCGTGCCCAGGTAGCCCTCGATGCCGGGCGGCAGCTCGTAGGTCGAAGCCGCGTAGTCCTGGCCGTTGGTGCCGGTGAACACGCCGGTCTTGCTGCCGCGCAACGACTCCGGGTCGATCCCGGCCCGTTCCACGGCCTCCCACGAGGTCTCCAGCAGCATCCGCTGCTGCGGGTCCATGGCCAGGGCCTCGCGCGGGTTGATGCCGAAGAACCCGGCGTCGAACTCGGCGGCCTGGTGCAGGAACGCGCCCTCGCGCGAGTAGGACGTGCCCTCGTGGTCGGGGTCCGGGTCGTACAGGTTCTCCAGGTCCCAGCCGCGGTCGGTCGGCCAGCCGCCCACGGCGTCCGTGCCGGTGAACACCAACCGCCACAGGTCTTCCGGGGTCTGGACGTCGCCGGGCAGCCGGACGCCCATGCCGACGATGGCGATCGGCTCGTCGAACGCGCCACCGGCGGCGACCGCGGCGGCCACCTCCGGCGCGCTGCCGAACAGCTCGTCCCGCAGGTTCGCGGCGAGCGCGGCGAGGTTGGGGTAGTCGAAGACGAGCGTGGCGGGCAGCCGGAGCCCGGTGGCCTCGGCGAGCTTCGTGCGGAGTTCCACGGCGGTCAGCGAGTCGAAGCCCAGGTCGCGGAAGGCGATGCCGGGGTCGACCGAGTCGGCGGACGTGTAGCCGAGCACCAGGGCGACCTGCTCGCGCACGAGGTCGACCAGCGCGGCCTCCTGCTCGGCGGTCGCCCGACCGGCCAGGGTGTCCGTCAGGTCGGTCTCGGTGGTCTCCTCTGCGGGCTTGAGCGCCGCGACGACCTCGGGCAGGTCGCCGAGCAGCGGGCTCGGCCGGGTCGCGGTGAACGCCGGGGCGAACCGGGCCCAGTCGACGTCGGCGACGACGAGCGTGGACCGGGGGCCCGCGACGGCCTTGCCGAGCGCGGCGAGGGCCGAGGCCGGGGCGAGCGGCGTGACGCCGCGGCGGCGCATCAGGTCCGCCCACTCGGCGTCCCCACCGGCCCACGGGCCCCACGAGAGCGACAGCGCCGCGAGGCCGCGGGCCCGCCGCGACTCGGCGAGGGCGTCGAGGAAGGCGTCACCGGCGGCGTAGCCGCCCTGCCTGCTCGAGCCCCAGACGCCGGACGTCGAGGAGAACAGCACGAACGCGTCGACGTCGCCGACCAGTTCGTCCAGCAGGCGAGCGCCCTCGACCCGAGCCGAGCGGACGTCGGCGAGCAGGTCGAGGTCGGTCTCGGTGATCGAGGCGTCCTGCCCGATGCCCGCCAGGTGCAGCACGGCGGTCGGCGGGAACTCCGCGACCAGCGCTTCCAGCGCGGCGCGGTCGGTCACGTCGCACGCGGCGACCGTGACCCGCGCGCCGAGTCCTTCGAGGTCGGCGACCAGCTCGGGAGCCGCGACGCCGTGCCGGGACGTGAGCACCAGGTGCTCCGCGCCCTCGGTCGCGAGCCAGCGGGCCACGTGGCCGCCCAGCACGCCGGTGCCGCCGGTGACGAGCACCGTGCCGGTCGGCTTCCAGGTCTCGGAGCCGGTGGCGGGAGCGTGGTCGAGGCGGCGGGCGAAGAGACCCGTCCCGCGCACGGCGACCTGGTCCTCGGTGCCGACGAGCGCGATGGCCAGCCGGTCGAGCACGCGGTCGTCCAGGGTCCCCGGCAGGTCGACCAGGCCACCCCAGCGGTCGGGGTGCTCCAGCGCGGCGACCCGACCGAAGCCCCACACCTGGGCGGCGTCGGGGTTCGCGGGCTGACCGTCGAGCGAGACGGCCTCACGGGTGAGAGCCCACAGCGGGGCGGTGGTGCGCTGGACCAGCAGCAGGGTCGACTCGACCCCGCCAGCGGACAAGACGCCGTCGAACTCCTGGTCCGGCAGGTCGGCGACGTCGTCGATCGCCGTCACGTCCAGGCCCCGATCGGCCAGTCCGGTGGCGACCTCCTGATCGCCGACGACCAGCCACCGGCCGTAGGCCATGGCGGTGCCCGGCTTCGCGACCGGCTGCCAGGTGACGCGGTAGCCCGCGGTCTCCTTCGGCTTCGCCGGGGTCACGTCGAACCAGTAGCGCTCCCGCTGGAACGCGTAGGTGGGCAGGTCGATCCGGCGGGCACCGGTGCCCGCGTAGAAGGCGGTCCAGTCCACCGGGACGCCGCGGACGTGCAGGGCTCCGACCGCGCGGAGCAGGGTCGTGACCTCGTCGCGGTCCTTGCGCTGCGCCGCGACCAGTGCCGCGCCGGACACGCTGTCCGCGGCCATCGCGGTCAGCACCCCGTCCGGGCCCAGCTCCAGGAACGTGCTGACGCCCTTGCCCTCCAGGGTCGTCACGGTCTCGGCGAACCGGACCGCACCGCGCACGTGCCGCACCCAGTACTCCGGGTCCGTCACGTCGCCCAGTAGCGGGATCTTCGGCTCGGCGAAGGTCAACCCCGTGACCACGGCCCGGAAGTCGTCCAGCATCGGGTCCATCAGCGGCGAGTGGAACGCGTGCGACACGCTGAGCCGCTTGGACTTCCGGTCCGTGAAGTGCGCCAGCACCGCGGCCACGGCGTCCTCGGCCCCGGCGACGACGAGCGAGGTCGGCCCGTTGATCGCGGCGATGGACACCAGGTCCGTGAGGTGCGGCGCGACCTCGTCCTCGGTGGCCTGCAACGCGACCATCGCGCCACCGGCGGGCAGCGCCTGCATGAGACGACCGCGAGCCGTCACCAGCGTGGCGGCGTCGGCCAGCGTGAACACCCCGGCGACGTGCGCCGCGGCGATCTCGCCGATCGAGTGGCCCGCCACGAAGTCTGGGCGGACGCCCCACGCTTCGACGAGCCGGAAGAGAGCGACCTCCTGGGCGAACAGCGCGGGCTGCGTGTACTCGGTGCGGTCCAACGCCTCCGCGTCGCCGAACACCACGTCCCGCAGCGGGCGATCCAGGTCGAGCTGCGCGCAGACGGCGTCGAACGCGTCGGCGAACACCGGGAACGCCTCGTACAGCTCGCGGCCCATGCCGAGTCGCTGCGAACCCTGGCCGGTGAACAGGAACGCCGACCGGCCCTCGGCCGCGACACCCCTCTCCCCCGTGCCGTTCGCGACGGCGTCCAAGCCCGCGAGGAGTTCGTCGTGGTCCCGCGCGACGATCGTGGCGCGGTGGTCGAGCTGCGCTCGCGTGGTGGCCAGCGAGAACCCGAGGTCGGTCAGGTCGACACCGTCCACAACGGACTTCAGCTTCGCGGCCTGGTCCCGCAGGGCGGCGGCGGTCTTGCCGGACAGCACCACCGGCACGGCCGCCGGCGGAACCCGCCGGGCGACCGGCGCTTCCAGTTCCGGAGCCTGCTCGATGACCGCGTGGGCGTTGGTGCCGCTGAAGCCGAACGACGACACGGCGGCCCGGCGCGGCTGACCGGTCTGCGGCCACTCGCGGGTCTCGGTCACCAGCTCGACCGACCCGGCGTCCCACTCGACCTGCGGGGACGGCGCGTCGACGTGCAGGGTCTTGGGCACCAGGCCGTGGCGCATGGCCATGACCATCTTGATCACGCCACCGACGCCGGACGCCGACTGGGTGTGGCCGATGTTGGACTTGAGCGAGCCGAGCAGCAGCGGCCGTTCGCGGTCCTGTCCGTAGGTGGCCAGCAGTGCCTGGGCCTCGATCGGGTCGCCCAGCGCGGTGCCGGTGCCGTGCGCCTCCACGACGTCGACCTCGGCCGGGGTGAGCCCGGCGTTGCCGAGCGCGTGGCGGATGACCCGCTGCTGCGACGGACCGTTCGGGGCGGTGAGGCCGTTGGAAGCGCCGTCCTGGTTCACGGCCGTGCCGCGCACGACGGCGAGGATCTCGTGGCCGTTGCGCTGCGCGTCGGACAGCCGCTCCACGAGCAGCATGCCGACGCCCTCGCCCCAGCCGGTGCCGTCGGCCGCCGCGGCGAACGCCTTGCAGCGCCCGTCCACGGCCAGACCGCGCTGGCGGGAGAAGTCGATGAACGTGCCGGGCGTGGCCATGACCGTGACGCCACCGGCCAGCGCCAGGTCGCAGTCACCGCTGCGCAGCGCCTGCACGGCGAGGTGAAGGGCCACCAGCGACGACGAGCAGGCGGTGTCGACCGTGACGGCCGGGCCCTCCAGGCCGAAGGTGTACGACACGCGGCCGGAGACGACGCTGGCCGCGTTGCCGGTGCCGAGGTGGCCTTCGAGACCGTCCGGCACCTCCTCCAGCAGCGCGAGGTAGTCGTGGTTGTTGGTGCCCGCGAAGACGCCGGTCCTGCTGCCGCGCAACGAGGTCGGGTCGATCCCGGCCCGCTCGAACGCCTCCCACGAGGTCTCCAGCAGCAACCGCTGCTGCGGGTCCATCGCGGTGGCCTCGCGGGGCGAGATGCCGAAGAACGTCGGGTCGAACTGCGGCGCGCCGTAGAGGAACCCGCCTTCACGGGCGTAGGACGTGCCCTGGCGAGCGGGGTCCGGGTCGTACAGGGCGTCCAGGTCCCAGCCGCGGTCGGTCGGCATCCCCGACACCGCGTCCGTGCCCTCGAACACCAGCCGCCACAGGTCTTCCGGCGACGACACGTCACCCGCGTAGCGGCAGCTCATCGCCACGATCGCGATGGGCTCGTCGGTGTGCGAGGAGGTGGAGACAGCGGCGGTTTCCGCGACCGTGCCCACGAGTTCGGCGTGCAGGAAGTCCGCGAGCACCCCGGCGTTCGGGTAGTCGAACACCAGCGTCGCGGGCAGCCGCAGCCCGGTGTCGGCGGTGAGCCGGTTGCGCAGGTCCACGGCCGTCAACGAGTCGAAGCCCAGTTCCCGGAACGCCCTGCCGGTCTCGATCGCGTCGACCGACGAGTACGCCAGCACCGCGGCGGTGTGCTCGCGCACCAGTTCCACCACGGCGTGGCGCTGCTCGCTCTTGCCCATCCCGGCCAGCGTCCGCACCAGCTCGGACTCGCCGGTCGGCGCGGCGCTCTCCATCGACTCCAGCGCCGCGCGCACCTCCGGCAGGTCGCCGATGAACGGGCTGGGCCGGGCCATGGTGAACGCGACGGTGAACTTCGACCAGTCCATGTCGACGACCGTCACGGTCGGCTCGCCGGACCGGATCGCCTTGCCCAGCGCGCTGAGCGTCAGCTCCGGCGACATCGACGTGAGACCGCGCTTGCGCAGGTGCTCCTCGGTCTCGCCGACGGTCGCCATGCCGCTCTCGGCCCACGGACCCCAGGACACCGACGTGGCCACGAGTCCCCTGGCGCGGCGGGATTCCGCCAGGCCGTCGAGGTACGCGCTGGCCGCGGAGTACGCGGCCTGCCCGCCACTGCCCCAGGTGCCCGCGATGGACGAGAACACCACGAAGGCGTCGAGGTCCGCGTCGGCCAGCAGCTCGTCCAGGTGCGCCGCGCCGTCGACCTTGGCGGCCAGCACCTCGTCGAACTTCTCGACGCCGTGGGTCTCGATCGCTTCCAGGTAGTCCAGACCGGCCGCGTGGATCACCGCGGTCGGCGGGTGTTCCGCCAGCAGCGCGGCGACGGCGTCGCGGTCGGCCACGTCGCACGCGACGACCGAGACCCGCGCGCCCAACGCCTCCAGCTCCGCGGTCAGCTCGGCCGCGCCGGGCGCCGCCGGACCACGGCGGCTCGTCAGGACAACGTGCTCACATCCAGAAGTAGCCAGCCAGCGAGAAACACGTCCACCCAGCGCTCCAGTACCACCAGTGACGATAACCGTTCCGTTCGGTGTCCATCGCGAGTCCTCCGTGTTGAGGGGCGCGTGCACCAGCCTGCGGCCGAACACGCCGGACGCGCGGATGGCGATCTGGTCCTCGCCACCGGTTCCGGCCAGCACGGCCACGAGGCGGTCAGCCGCCCGCTTGTCCATGACTTCAGGAAGGTCCACGACGCCGCCGTAGCGGTCGCCGTGTTCGAGACCCACCACGTACCCGACGCCCCACACCTGGGTCTGCGTCGGCACGACCACGCCGTCGGAACGGCCGGTCGACACCGCGCCGCGGGTCGCGATCCACAGCGGGGCCGCGATCTCCGCGTCGCCCAACGCCTGGACCACGACGACGGTGGCCGACGACGGCGCGTCCAGCGCCACCAGCGACAGCACCCCGTCGACCCGGCCGACACCGCCGAGGGCGGCGGCCAGGGTCTCGCGGTCGGTTCCCGGATCGCACGCGACCCGGACGGTTTCGAGGCCGCGCTCGGCGAGGCCGTCCACGACGTCGTCGTGGCCTCCCCCGAGCACGAGCCAGCGACCGGACGCCGCGGCGGCGCCCAGGTCGGTCAGCGGCAGCCACGAGACGCGGTACCGCCACGCGTCGACCGTGCTGCTCTCCTTGCGGGCGCGCCGCCACTTCGCCAGTGCCGCGACGGCGTCCGCGCCCAGGTCGAGGTTGTCCAACGAGCCGAGGTCGCCGGTGTCGACGGCGGCCCAGAACTCCGCGTCCACCTCGCCGCTCGCGGACACCGAGCGGATCGGCGACATCTCCAGCCAGAAGTGCTCGCGCTGGAACGCGTACGTCGGCAGCTGAACCGGACGAGCGCCCTCGATCAGGGTTGTCCAGTCAACCCGAACGCCCCGGACGTGCAGCTCGGCCACGGCCCGCAGCAGCGTCGCGACCTCGGGACGCCCCTTGCGGAGGCCGGGGACCAGCACCGCCTCGGTGACGGACTCCTGGCCCATCGCGGTCAGCACGCCGTCCGGGCCCAGCTCCAGGAACGTCTTCACGCCCTGGGCTTCCAGGGTGGTGACGGCGTCGGCGAACCGGACCGTGCCGCGTACGTGCCGCACCCAGTACTCCGGGTCCGTCACGTCGCCCAGCATCGGAATGCTCGGCTGGTTGAAGGTGAGCTTCGAGACCACGGCCCGGAAGTCGTCCAGCATCGGGTCCATCAGCGGCGAGTGGAACGCGTGCGACACGGCCAGCCGCTTGGACTTGCGGCCGCTGAACGCCTCCACGACCGCGAGCACCCCGGCCTCGTCACCGGCCACGACGACGGACGACGGCCCGTTGACGGCGGCGAGCGAGACCTGCTCGGTGAGGTGCGGCGCGACTTCCTCTTCGGTGGCCTGCAACGCGACCATCGCGCCACCGGCGGGTAGTGCCTGCATGAGCTTGCCGCGAGCCGCCACGAGCTTCGTGGCGTCTTCCAGCGACAGCACCCCGGACACGTGCGCGGCGGCGATCTCGCCGATCGAGTGGCCGGTCACGAAGTCGGGCTTGACGCCCCACGACTCGACCAGCCGGTACAGCGCGACCTCCAGCGCGAACAGCGTCGGCTGGGTGAACTCGGTGCGGTCCAACAGGTCCTGGTCGTCGAGCTGGACGTCCACCAGCGCGGCGATCTCGTCGAACGCGGCGGCGTACACCGGGAACGCGGCGTGCAGCTCCCGCCCCATCCCGGCCCGCTGCGAGCCCTGGCCGGTGAACACGATCGCCGTGCGGCCGTCGACCGTCCGCCCGGAGACGACGTTCTCGGCCCGCTCCCCCGCGGCCAGCGCGTCCACGCCCCGGCGCAGCTCCTCGGGCGTCGAGCCCAGGACCACCGCGCGGTGGTCGAACGAGGCACGGGTCGTGACCAGCGAGAACGCCACGTCGGCCGGGTCGGCCAGATCGACCGTCCGCAGCCGGTCGGCCTGCGCCTTCAGGGCTTGCTCGCCGCGCCCGGACAGCACCCAGGGCACCAGCCCACCGACAACGCTCGGAGTCGAGTCGGCGACCTCGGTGTCGGGAGCCTGCTCGATGATCGTGTGCGCGTTCGTCCCGCTCACACCGAACGACGACACGGCCGCCCGACGCGGTTTCCCGGTCTCGGGCCACGCCTGCTCGTCGGTCAACAGCCGGATCGCCCCGGCGGACCAGTCCACCTGCGAGGTCGGCTCCTCCACGTGCAGGGTGCGCGGCGCGACCCCGTTGCGGATCGCCATGACCATCTTGATCACGCCACCGACACCGGCGGCGGCCTGCGAGTGGCCGATGTTGGACTTGAACGAGCCCAGCAGCAGCGGGCGTTCGCGGTCCTGGCCGTAGGTGGCGAGCAGCGCGCCCGCCTCGATCGGGTCGCCGAGCCGGGTTCCGGTGCCGTGCGCCTCCACGACGTCCACATCGGACGGTGACAGCTTCGCACTGGCCAGAGCGGCCTTGATGACCCGGCGCTGGGCCGGGCCGTTGGGGGCGGTGAGGCCGTTCGAGGCGCCGTCCTGGTTGATCGCGGAACCCTTGACGACCGCGAGGATCTGGTGGCCGTTGCGCTGCGCGTCGGATAGCTTCTCCAGCAGCAGGATGCCCGCGCCCTCGGCCCAGCCGGTGCCGTCGGCGGTGGAGGAGAACGCCTTGCAGCGCCCGTCCGGGGACAGGCCGCCCTGCTTGTCGAACTCGGAGAACACCGCCGCGTTCGCCATGACCATCACGCCACCGGCGAGGGCGAGCGTGCACTCGCCGTTGCGCAGGGCTTGGGCGGCCAGGTGGATCGCGACCAGCGAGGAGGAGCACGCGGTGTCGATGGTGACGGCCGGGCCCTCGAAGCCGAACGTGTAGGCGACGCGGCCGGAGAACACGCTGGGCGTGTTGCCGGTCAGCAGGTGGCCTTCCAGGCCCTCGGGCACCTCGTCCAGGCCGGAGCCGTAGCCGGTGGCGCTGCCGCCGACGAACACGCCGGTCTGGCTGCCCTTCAGCGACCGCGGGTCGATGCCCGCCCGCTCCATGACCTCCCACGAGGTCTCCAGCAGCAACCGCTGCTGCGGGTCCATCGCCAGCGCCTCGCGGGGCGAGATCCCGAAGAACGCCGGGTCGAACTCGCCCGCGTCGTAGAGGAACCCGCCCGCGGCCACGCCGAACGTGAGGTCGTCGCCCCAGCCGCGGTCGGCCGGGAGGCCGGCGACGGCGTCGCCGCCGGTGGACACCAGGCGCCACAGGTCTTCCGGCGAGCTGACGCCACCGGGGTAGCGGCAGCTCATCGACACGATCGCGATCGGTTCACGGGAGGCGGACGTGAGCTGCTGGTTCTGCTTCCGCAGCCGCTCGGTCTCCTTCAGGGACGCCCGCAGCGCCGCGACGACTTTTTCGTTGGAGGTCATCATGTGCTCCGCACTTCGGGGCTGATCAGGAGTTGCTGCTGTCGAGGGCCATCGAGACGAGGTCGTCGACGTCCATGTCGTCGACCGAGTCCCCGTCGTCGGCGGCGACCGGTTCGGCCTCACCACTCACCAGCCGCAGCAGGGCGTCGAGCAGGCCCGCGTCCCGCAACCGGTCCAGCGACAAGCCCGCAAGCGCTTGGCGCACCTCGGTTTCCGCCGCGTCGCCGAGGAGCTCGGTGCGCAGCAGGTCGACGAGGACGAGCGGGGTCGGGTAGTCGAACACGAGCGTGGCGGGCAGTCTCAGGCCCGTCGCGCCGTTGAGGTTGTTGCGCAGCTCCACCGCCGTGAGCGAGGAGAAGCCGAGTTCGCGGAACGCCCGGTCGGCCTCGATGCCGCCCGCGTCGGCGTGGCCGAGGACGGCCGCGACCTGCTCGCGCACCAGGTCCAGCAGCACGCGGTCGCGGTCGGCCTCCGGGAGCGCCAGGAGCGTGGTCCGCAGCGCGCTGTCCCCGTCGGAGGTCTCGGGGGCCAGCGCCTTGCGCACCTCCGGCAGGTCCGCGAGGAGCGGGCTCGGCCGGGCGGCGGTGAACAGGGCCGCGAAGCGGTCCCACTCGACGTCCGCGACGGTGACGGTCGTGTCGCCGGACTCGACGGCCTGCCGCAGCGCGGCGACCGCCCGTTCCGGCCGCAGGGCGGGGAGTCCGCTGCGCCGCAGCACCTCGTCCTGCTCGCCGCCCGCCCACGGTCCCCACGCCACCGACAGGCCCGCGAGGCCGCGAGACCGGCGCTGTTCGACCAGCGCGTCGAGGAAGGCGCTGCCCGCCGCGTAGGCGGCCTGGTTCGCGCTGCCCCAGACACCGGCCGTGGAGGAGAACACCACGAACGCGTCGAGCGGGGCGTCGCCGAGCAGGTCGTCCAGGTGCGCCGCGCCCATGATCTTGGCCGACAGCACCGAGGAGAACTCGGCGAGGTCGTGGTCGCGCAACGGAGTCGACTGGCTCACCTCGACCGCGTGCACCACGGCGTTCGGCGCGTGCTGGTCGACCACCACGGCGGCTTGGTCGCGGTCGGCCACGTCGCAGCGCACGACCGTGGTCCGGACCCCGTGGCCCGCCAGTTCGGCGAGGAGGTCCGGCGCGTCCGGGGCGTCCGGGGCGGCGGTGAGCACCAGGTGCTCGGCTCCCGCACCGGCCAGCCAGCGGGCGACCTGCCCGCCGAGCGCTCCGGTGCCGCCGGTGACGAGGACGGTGCCGCGCGGGGTCCACGGACCTGTCGACGGCCCGGCGGGCGCGTGCGCCAGCCTGCGGGCCACCACACCGGTGTCGCGGATGGCGACCTGGTCCTCCACGCCCGCGAGGACGCCGACGAGTTGGTCCAACGCGGTGTCGTCGAGGGCTTCGGGCAGGTCGATCAGGCCGCCCCAGCGGTCGGGGTGCTCCAGCGCGGCGACCACGCCGAGGCCCCAGATCTGGGCCTGCGCGGTGCTGAACACCGGGTCGGTCGCGCCGGTCGACACCGCGCCGCGGGTCGCCGCCCACAGCGGGGCGTCGACCCCTGCGTCCCCGAGGGCCTGCACCAGCACGAGGGTGTCGGTGACGCTGTCGGACAGCGTGAGCACGCCGTCCACCGCGTCGACGTCCGCCAGCGCGGAGGCCAGCGCCGCCCGGTCGTCGGACGTGCCGACGGTGACGACGTCGAGGCCGCGCGCGCCGAGGCCGGTGACCAGCTCGGACTCCTCGACACCGGTCGGCGTGACGACCAGCCAGCGGCCGGTGGCCGTGGGGCCGCCGTCGGCGACGGGCGTCCACTCGACGCGGTAGCGCAGGGCGTCCGTGCCGGGGTTCTCGTCGGAGGCGAGCCAGAAGCGCTCGCGCTGGAACGGGTAGGTGGGCAGGTCGATCCGGCGCGCGCCGGAGCCCGCGAAGAACGGCGTCCAGTCCACCGCCACCCCGCGCACGTGCAGGGCGGCCAGCGCGGTCAGGATCGCGGTGACCTCGGGCTTGTCGGCCCGCTGCGACGGGACCGCCGCGGCGTCGACCATCGCGGTGAGGACCGCGTCCGGGCCCAGCTCCAGGAAGGTCGTGACACCGGCTGTTTCGAGGGTGCGCACGGCGTGGGCGAAGCGGACGGTGTCGCGGACGTGGTGGACCCAGTAGTCGACCGAGGTGAGTTCCTCGGTGGTGGCGAGTTCACCGGTCAGCGTGGAGACGATGGGGATGCGCGGCGCGGAGAACGTCAGCTCCTTGGCCACCACGCGGAACTCCTCCAGCATGGCGTCCATGCGCGGCGAGTGGAACGCGTGGGACACGCTGAGCCGCTTGGACTTCCGGTCGCCGAAGTGCGCGACGACCTCCAGCACGGCGTCCTCGTCACCGGCCACGACGACCGACGACGGCCCGTTGACGGCGGCGAGCGAGACCCGGTCGGTGAGGTGCTCAAGCACTTCGCCCTCGGTGGCCTGCAAGGCGACCATCGCGCCACCGGTCGGCAGGGCCTGCATCAGCCGACCGCGAGCGCCGACGAGCGTGGCGGCGTCGTCCAGGCTGAGCACCCCGGAGACGTGGGCGGCGGCGAATTCGCCGATGGAGTGGCCCGCCAGGAAGTCGGGCCGGACGCCCCACGACTCGGTGAGCCGGAACAGGGCGACCTCCACGGCGAACAGGGCGGGCTGCGTGTAGCCGGTCTGGTTCAGCAGCTCGGCGTCCTCGCCGAACACGACATCCCGCAGGGGCAGGTCGAACCGGGCGCACACCGCGTCGAACGCGTCGGCGAACACCGGGAACGCCTCGTACAGCTCACGCCCCATGCCGAGCCGCTGCGACCCCTGTCCGGTGAACAGGAACGCGAGCCTGCCGGTCGTGGTCGACCCGCTCACCACCTCGGGCGCTCCGGTGCCGCCTGCCACGGCCGTCAGACCGCGGTCCAGCTCGTCCGGACCAGCCGCGATGATCACCGCGCGGTGCTCCAGCCCGGCGCGGCCGGTGGCCAGCGTGAGACCGATGTCGGCCAGGTCCTCGTCCACCTCCATCAGGCGGGAGGCCTGGTCGCGCAGGGCGGCCGGGGTCTTGGCCGACAGCAGCACCGGCACCACGGGCACCGGCGCGCGCTCGACCTCGGGCTCGACGGGTGCCTGCTCCAGGATCGCGTGGGCGTTGGTGCCGCTCATGCCGAACGACGACACGCCGACCCGGCGGACGCGACCGGTGACCGGCCACTCGACCGTCTCGGTGGCCAGTGCGACCGCGCCGGACGTCCAGTCGACCTGAGCGGACGGCTGGTCCACGTGCAGCGTCCTGGGCACGATCCCGTGCCGCATCGCCAGGACGGACTTGATGATCGCGGCGACACCGGCGGCGGCCTGCGTGTGGCCGATGTTGGACTTCACGGACCCCAGCAGCAGCGGGGTTTCCCGGTCCTGGCCATAGGTCGCCAAGAGCGCCTGGGCCTCGATCGGGTCGCCCAAGGCGGTACCCGTGCCGTGCGCCTCCACGACGTCCACTTCGGACGGTGCCAGGCCCGCGCGGTCCAGCGCGCGGCGGATGACCCGCTGCTGCGACGGCCCGTTCGGGGCGGTCAGGCCGTTCGACGCGCCGTCCTGGTTCACGGCCGTGCCGCGCACGACGGCGAGGACCTGGTGGCCGTTGCGCTGGGCGTCGGACAGCCGCTCCACGAGCAGCATGCCGATGCCCTCGCCCCACGCGGTGCCGTCCGCGCCGTCGGCGAACGCCTTGCAGCGCCCGTCCACGGCCAGGCCGCGGTTGCGGGAGAAGTCGATGAACGCCCCCGGCGACGACATGATCGTCACGCCACCGGCCAGCGCCAGATCGCACTCGCTGTTGCGGAGCGCCTGCACGGCGAGGTGCAGCGCCACCAACGACGAGGAGCACGCGGTGTCAACGGTGACGGCCGGGCCTTCCAGCCCGAAGGTGTAGGAGATGCGGCCGGAGAACACGCTGGCCGCGTTGCCGGTGCCGAAGAAGCCCTCCAGCTCGGACGGCAGCGACGTGAGCGTGGTGCCGTAGTCCTGGCCGTTGGTGCCCGCGAAGACGCCGACCTGCGCGCCGCGGACGGACGCCGGGTCGATCCCGGCCCGCTCGAACGCCTCCCACGACGTCTCCAGCAAGAGCCGCTGCTGCGGGTCCATGGCCAAGGCCTCGCGGGGCGAGATCCCGAAGAACGCCGGGTCGAACTCCCCCGCCTCGTGCAGGAACGCGCCTTCACGGGCGTAGGACTTGCCCGCCGCGTCGGGGTCCGGGTCGTACAGGTCGAGGTCCCAGCCGCGGTCGGCCGGGAAGCCGGTCACGGCGTCGCGGCCCTCCACGAGCAGCTGCCACAGGTCCTCCGGCGACGAGACGCCCCCGGCGAAGCGGCACGACATGGCCACGATCGCGATCGGGTCGTCGGTCACGGCGGCGGTGACCGGGGTCAGCGCGACCGGCCGTGAACCCACCAGCTCGATGCGCAGGTGCGCGGCGAGCGCGGCCGGGTTCGGGTAGTCGAACACCAGCGTCGCGGGCAGGCTCAGCCCGGTCGCGGTGACGAGGCTGTTGCGCAGCTCGACGGCGGTCAGCGAGTCGAAGCCCAGTTCCTTGAACGCCCGGTCCGGGCGGACGGCGTCGGCGGAGGCGTGGCCGAGCGCCGAGGCGACCTGCGCGCACACCAGCTCCACCAGCGCGTGGGACTGCTCGGCCTCCGGCAGCGCCGCGATCCGGCGGGCCAGCGACGACTCCTCGGCGGCCTGGACGGGCTTCTCCGCGACCTCGGGGAGGTCGGCGAGCAGCGGGCTGGGGCGGGCGGCGGTGAAGACCGGCGCGAACCGGGTCCAGTCGACGTCGGCGACGGTGATCGTCGTGTCGTCGGCGCGGATCGCCTGGCGCAGCGCGGTGATCGCGGGCGCGGTCGCCATGCCCACCACGCCGCGGCGGCGCAGCTGCTCGGCGGCGTCGCCCTCGACGGCCATGCCCGCGTCGGCCCACGGGCCCCACGAGACGGCGAGCGCGGTCAGCCCGCGGGCCCGGCGGGACTCGGCGAGCGCGTCCAGGTGGGCGTTGGCGGCGGCGTAGGCGGACTGGCCGCCACTGCCCCAGATGCCCGCGATGGAGGAGAACAGGACGAACGCGTCGACCTCGCCGACCAGCTCGTCGAGGTGCTGGGCACCGGAGACCTTGCCCGCCAACACCCGCGCGAACGTGTCGAGCCCATGTCCTTCGACGGCCTCGGTGTGGTCGGTGCCCGCGGCGTGGAACACCGCGGTGGGCGGGTGTTCGGCAACGAGCGCGGCGACCGACGAGCGGTCGGCGGCGTCGCACGCGGCGATCGTGACCCGCGCGCCCAGCGCCTCCAGTTCGGCGGTCAGCTCGGCCGCTCCCGGCGCTTCGGCTCCCCGGCGGGAGGTGAGCACGACGTGCTCCGCGCCCGCACCGGCCAGCCAGCGGGCGACGTGCCCGCCGAGCGCGCCGGTGCCGCCCGTGACCAGGACGGTGCCGCGCGGCGTCCACGCCGTGCCGCCGCTGGCGGGAGCGTGGACGAGCCTGCGGCCGAACACGCCGGACGAGCGAACGGCGACCTGGTCCTCACTTCCCGCCAGCACGGCGGCGAAGCGGTCCTTGGCGCGCTTGTCGAGGTCGGCGGGCAGGTCGACCAGGCCACCCCAGCGCTCGGGGTGCTCCAGGGCGACGACCCGGCCGAAGCCCCACAGCTGCGCGGCTTCCGGGTTGCTCGGGCGGTCGGCGCGGCCGGTCATCACGGCGTCGCGCGTCACCAGCCACAGCGGGGCGGCGACGTCGGCGAGCGCCTGCACGGTCAGCAGTGCCTCGGCGACGGTCGTGGGGAACGCGAGCACGCCGTCGACCCGGCCGAGGTCGGCGGGCAGGTCGTCCGAGGAGGCGGTGACGACCTCGACACCGCGCTCGGTCAACGCGGACAGGGACTCATCCGTGCCGATGGCCAGCCAGCGGCCGCGGGCGGTGGCGGTGCCGACGTCGGTCGGCCGCCACTCGACCCGGTAGCGCCAGCCGTCGACCGCGGACTCGCTGCGGGCGTCCCGCCGCCACCGCGACAGCACCGGCAGCACGGCGTCGAACGCCTGCGAGTCCTCTTCGGACAGTGCGGCGCCCAGCGACGCCAGGTCCTCGTGCTCGACGGCGTCCCAGAACCTGGCCTCGATGGAGTCCGGCGCGTACCCGGTCTCGACGGCGGGCTCGAACCACAGGTGCTCGCGCTGGAAGGCGTAGGTGGGCAGGGCGACCCGCTGCGCGCCGCTGCCCTCGTAGAACGTGGACCAGTCGACGCGGACACCGCGGGCGTGCAGGTGGCCGAGTGCCCGCAGCAGGCTCTTGGCCTCGGGCCGGTCGCGGCGCTGCCCGGCGATCAGGACGGCGTCGGTGACGGAGTCCTGGCCCAGCGCGGTGAGCACGCCGTCCGGGCCCAACTCCAGGAACGTGCCGACGCCCGAGGTCTCCAGGGTGCGGACGGCGTCGGCGAAGCGGACGGCGTTGCGCACGTGGCGGACCCAGTAGTCGGGCGACGCCAGGTCCTCCGGGTCGGCGAGCTGCCCGGTCAGCGTGGACACGATGGGGACGCGCGGCTCGTGGAACGTGAGCCGGTCGGCGACCGCGCGGAAGTCGGAGAGCATGGCGTCCATGCGCGGCGAGTGGAACGCGTGCGAGACGCTGAGCTTCTTGGTGCGGCGGTCGGCGAACGCGGCCACCACGGCGTCGACCGCGTCGTCGTCACCAGCGACGACCACGGACGTCGGCCCGTTGATCGCGGCGATCGAGACGCGACCCACCAGTCGAGCGCGAACCTCGGATTCCGTGGCCTGGATGGCGACCATGGACCCGCCGGTCGGCAGGGCCTGCATCAGTCGACCGCGAGCGCCGACGAGCGCGCACGCGTCTTCGAGGGACAGGACGCCGGACACGTGGGCGGCGGCGAGTTCGCCGATGGAGTGGCCCGCGAGGTAGTCGGGCTTGACGCCCCACGACTCGACGAGCCGGTAGAGCGCCACCTCGACGGCGAACAGCGCGGGCTGCGTGAGTCCGGTCTGGTCGAGGGCGTCGGCGTCCGCGCCGAACACGACCTCGCGGACCGGCACGTCGAACTGCGCGCACACCTCGTCGAACACCCTGGCGTACACGGGGAACGTCTCGTACAGCTCGCGGCCCATGCCGAGCCGCTGCGAGCCCTGGCCGGTGAACAGGACCGCGAGGCCGCCGTCCACGACCGCGCCGGTCGGCGCCTGGCCGAGCACCAGTGCGTCCAGGCCTTCGATCAGGTCGTTCCAGTCCTCCGCGACGACGACCGCGCGGTGGTCGAACGTGGCCCGCGTCGCCACGGACGAGTAGCCGACGTCGACCAGCTCGGTGGTCTCGTCGTGCAGGTAGGCGGCCAGGTTCGCGGCCTGCTCGCGCAGCGCCTCGGACGTCTTGCCGGACAGGACGACCGGCACCAGCGGCACCGACGCCCGCTCGACCTTCTTCGGCCGGGCGGCGGGCGCTTCTTCCAGGATCAGGTGGGTGTTCGTGCCCGCGATGCCGAACGCGGACACGGCGGCCCGGCGCGGGCGACCGGTCTCGGGCCACGGGGTGTTCTCGGCCAGCAGCTCGACGGACCCGGCGGCCCAGTCGATGTGCGGCGACGGCTCCTCGACGTGCAGGGTCTTCGGGGCGACGCCGTGGCGCAGCGCCTCGACCATCTTGATGATGCCCGCGAGCCCGGCGGCGGCCTGCGTGTGCCCGATGTTGGACTTCAGCGAGCCCAGCAGGACGGGCCGGTCGCGGTCCTGGCCGTAGGTGGACAGGATCGCCTGGGCCTCGATCGGGTCGCCCAGCCGGGTGCCGGTGCCGTGCGCCTCCACGACGTCGACCTCGGCGGCGGACAGCCCCGAGTTGGCCAGCGCCTGGCGGATGACCCGCTGCTGCGACGGCCCGTTGGGGGCGGTCAGCGTGCTGGACGCGCCGTCCTGGTTGATGGCGGAACCCTTGACGACGGCCAGGACCTCGTGGCCGTTCTTGCGCGCGTCGGACAGGCGCTCCACCAGGAGCATGCCGACGCCCTCGGACCAGCCGGTGCCGTCCGCGCCGGAGGAGAACGCCTTGCAGCGGCCGTCGGGCGACAGGCCGCTCTGCGTGGCGAACTCGGCGAAGACGGACGGGGTCGCGAGGACCATGACACCGCCGACGAGCGCGCTGTCGCACTCGCCGTTGCGCAGGGCCGTCGCGGCGAGGTGCAGGGCGACGATCGAGGACGAGCAGGCGGTGTCGACGGTGAACGTGGGGCCTTCGAGGCCGAAGGTGTAGGCGATGCGGCCGGACATGACGCTGGGGGTGATGCCGGTGAGCACCAGGCCCGCCAGCTCCTCCGGGATGTCCATGCCGTCGCCGTAGTCGGTGGCGCTGCCGCCGATGTAGACGCCGATCTGCTTGCCCCGCACGGACGTCGGGTCGAGCCCGGCGCGTTCGAACGTCTCCCACGTGGTCTCCAGGAGCATCCGCTGTTGCGGGTCCATGGCCAGTGCTTCACGCGGGTTGATGCTGAAGAAGTCGCGGTCGAACGAGGTCGCGGTCTCGACGAACCCGCCGCCGGACACGTCGAACCCGAGCTTGGTGGCCCAGCCGCGGTCGGTGGGGAACGGCGTGATGGCGTCGCGGCCCGTGGTCACGAGGTCCCACAGGTCTTCCGGCGACCGGACGCCGCCGGGCAGGCGGCACGCCATCGCCACGATCGCGATGGGCTCGTCGGAGCCGACCGTGGACGCGACGGCCTTGGACGGCCCGGCGTCGCCGGTGTCGACCAGTTCCTCGCGGAGGTGACCGGCGAGCGCTTGCGGGGTCGGGTAGTCGAAGACGACCGTGGCGGGCAGCCGGAGGCCGGTGGCGGAGCTGAGGGTGTTGCGCAGCTCCACCGCGGACAGGGAGTCGAGCCCCATGTCGACCAGGCCGCGACCGGCCTGGACCTGGTGCGCCGAGGAGAAGCCGAGGACCACGGCGACCTGGCCGCGGACCATGTCCAGCAGCAGTTCGTCCTGCTCGGCGGGGGTCAGCGAGGCGAGCTTCTGGCTCCACTGCGAGGACTCCGCACCACTGCCCGCCGCGGCCCGGCGCACCGGCTGGCGGACCAGGCCGCGCAGCAACGGGTGCAACTCGGTCTTGCTGGTCCGCAGGGCGGCCAGGTCGAGCTTGAGCGGCACGGCCACGGCCGCGTCGAGGGCCAGCGCGGCGTCGAACAGGGCCAGGCCTTCGGGCACCGACAGGGCCGGGATGCCCGCGCGGGCCATGCGGGCGAGGTCCACCTTCGACAGGCCCGCGCCCATGCCCGCGCTCTGGTCCCAGAGACCCCAGTCCAGCGCGATGCCGGGCAGGCCGAGGGACCGGCGGTAGGTGGCGAGGCCGTTGAGGTAGGTGTTGGCGGCGGCGTAGTTCGCCTGGCCGGGCGAGCCCAGCAGACCGGCCGAGGAGGAGAACAGGGCGAACAGCGACAGGTCGCGCTCGCGGGTCAGCTCGTGCAGGTGCCAGGCGGCGTCGACCTTCGGCGCGAACACGGCGTCGAACCGGTCCGGGGTCAGGGATTCGAGGATGCCGTCGTCCAGGACACCGGCCGTGTGCACGACACCGGACAGGTCCGGGATGCCGGACAGGAGGGTTTCCAGTGCCGTGCGGTCCGAGACGTCGCAGGCCACCACGTCGACCTGGGCGTCCAACTCGGCCACGAGGTCGGCCGCGCCGGGCGCGTCCAGGCCACGGCGGGAGGTGAGCACGAGGTGCTTCACGCCCTGGCCCACCAGGTGACGGGCCAGCTCGGCACCGAGACCGCCGGTGCCGCCGGTGATCAACACGGTGCCGTCGACCTTGGCCGGGATCGTGAGGACGACCTTGCCGATGTGCTTGGCCTGCCCCAGGTAGCGGAACGCCTCGGGCGCGCGGTGCAGGTCCCACGTGGTGACCGGCAGCGGGTGCGTCTCCCCCGCCGAGAACCAGTCGTAGAGCTGGTAGAGCATCTCGCGGATGCGGTCGGGCCCGGCCTCGATGAGGTCGAACGCCCGGTAGGTCACGCCGGGGTACTGGGCGGCGACCTCGGCGGCGTCGCGGATGTCGGTCTTGCCCATCTCCACGAACCGGCCGCCGTCGCCGAGCCCGGCCAGCCGCAGCGAGGCGTCCACGAACTCGCCCGCGAGCGCGTCCAGCACCACGTCCACGCCGCGGCCGCCGGTGGCGGTGACGAACTGCTGCTCGAAGTCGGTCGTGCGGGAGGACGCGATGTGGTCCTCGGGGATGCCCGCGGCGCGCAGGACGTGCCACTTGCCGGTGGAGGCGGTGCCGTAGACGTCCGCACCGAGTTGGCGGGCCACCTGCGTGGCGGCCATGCCGACACCACCGGCGGCGGCGTGGATCAGCACCGACTCGCCCGCCTTGAGGCCGCCCAGGTCGTGCAGGCCGTACAGGGCGGTGAGGAACACCAGCGGCACGGCGGCGGCCTCGGCGAACGACCAGCCGACCGGCATCGGGCACACCATGCGGTGGTCCGCCAGCGCGACGGGGCCGAAGGAGGCGTCCATCATGCCCATCACCCGGTCACCGACGGCCAGACGGTCCACATTGGACCCGACCGCGAGCACGACACCGGCGGCTTCCAGGCCCATCAGGCCCGCGTCACCGGGGTACATGCCGAGGGTGTTCATCACGTCGCGGAAGTTCACGCCCGCCGCGCGGACGCCGATCCGGATCTGGTTCGGCTCCAGGTCGCGCTCGGCCTCGGGCCACGGGACGGTGACGAGGTTGTCGACCGTGCCCTGCGCGGTGAAGTCCAGCCGCCACGGGCCTTCCTCGGTGTAGCGGGGAACGGTGCCCGCGAACGCCCGCACCAGCCGGGGCGCGTACGCCTTGCCGCCGCGGATGGCCAGTTCGCTCTCCCCGCTGGCCACCTCGACGCCCAGCAGGCCGTCCGGGGCGTCGACCAGCACGATCCGGTCCAGGTGCTCGGACTGCGCGGTCCGGACCAGGCCGGACACCGTGGCGTGGGCGAGGTTCGTCGTGCGCTCGCCGGGCAGCGCGGTCACGGCCCCGCTCGTCACCACGACCAGCACGGCGTCGGAGTTCTCGTCGGCGAGGAACGCCTGCACCTCCGCCAGCACGGCCGCGGTGACCTCGCGGACGTCGCCGTCCGGGACGACCAGCGTGACGGTGTTGCTGTCGGCTTCCTTGTCCTCCAAGGACAACGGGGTCCAGTCGATGCGGAACAGCGCGTCGGGGTGGCCGGTCGCGGACTTGAGCAACTGGCCGCCGATGGGCCGCAGCACCAGGGAGTCGATGTGCGCGACCGGCGCTCCCGCGCCGTCCGCGACGAGGACCGACACGGCGTCGCCGTGACCGGTCGGGGACACCTTGGCGCGCAACACGGTCGCGCCCGCGGCGTGTAGGCCGACGCCGTTCCAGGAGAACGGCAGCGACCCGCCCTCGCCCCGGCCGGAGTCGAGCGCCAGCGCGTGCAGCACGGAGTCCAGCAGCGCCGGGTGCACGCCGAACTTGGCCGCCTGCCGGTGTTCCGACTCGGGCAGCGCCACCTCGGCGTACACGTCGTCACCCGCGCGCCACGCGGCCTTGAGGCCCTGGAACACCGGGCCGTACTCGAGGCCCGCGCCCGCCAGGTCGTCGTAGACCGAGCCCAGCTCGACGGCCTCCGCGCCGGGCGGCGGCCACGCGGCCAGGTCGAACCCGGCCGGGGCGTAGTCCGCGGCGAGGACGCCGATGGCGTGCGTGGTCCACGCCGTCTCCTCCTCGCCCTCGGGGCGGGAGTACAGCGTGACCGAGCGGCGGCCGGAGGCGTCCGCCTCGGCGACGGACACGCACACCATCACGCCACCGCGGTCCGGCAGCACCAGCGGGGCCTGGAGGAGCAGCTCGTCGAGGTGCCCGCAGCCCACCTGGTCGCCCGCGCGGATGGCGAGGTCGACCAGCGCCGTGCCGGGCACCACGACGGAGCCCGCGACCACGTGGTCCGCGAGCCAGGTGTTGGCGGTGCGCGACAGCCGCGCGGTGAACAGGGCTTCGCCGTTGGGCGACAGCAGGACCGCGCCGAGCAGCGGGTGGTCGGTGGCCCCGAGACCGGCGGACGTCACGTCCTGCTTGAGCTTCGAGCCCTCCAGCCAGAAGCGCTCGCGCTGGAACGCGTAGGTGGGCAGCTCGACCCGGACCGCGCCGGACCCGGCGAAGTAGGCCGACCAGTCGACCCGGACGCCGCGGCTGTGGACCTGGCCGAGCGCGGACACGATGCTCCGCACCTCGGAGCGGTCCTTGCGCAGCGCCGGGACGAGGGCGGCGGACGACGTGGACTCGGCGGCCATCGCGGTCAGCACGCCGTCCGGGCCCAGCTCCAGGAACGTGGCCACCCCGGCGGTCTCCAGGCTCCGGACGGCGTCGGCGAACCGGACGGCCTCGCGGACGTGCTTGACCCAGTAGTCCGGCGAGGTGATCTCCTCGGCCGTCACGGGCTTGCCGGTCAGCGTGGAGACGATGGAGATCATCGGCGCGCGGAACGACAGCCCCGCCGCGACCGTGCGGAACTCGGCCAGCATGCCGTCCATGCGCGGCGAGTGGAACGCGTGCGACACGGTGAGCCGCTTGGACTTCCGGTCGGCGAACTGGGCGACCACCCGCTCGACGGCGTCCTCGTCACCGGCGACCACGATCGAGCGGGGACCGTTGATCGCGGCGATCGAGACGCGGTCGGTGAGGTGCGGGCGGACCTCGTCCTCGGTGGCCTGCACCGCGACCATCGCGCCGCCCGTGGGCAACGCCTGCATGAGCTTGCCGCGCGCGGTGACCAGCGCGGCGGCGTCGGCCAGGGTCAGCACCCCGGCGACGTGGGCGGCGGCCAGCTCGCCGATGGAGTGGCCCGCCAGGAAGTCCGGGCGCACGCCCCACGACTCGACCAGCCGGTACAGCGCGACCTCGACGGCGAACAGCGCGGGCTGGGTGAACTCGGTCCGGTTCACCAACTCCGCGTCGGTGAGAGCCTCGGCGAGGCGGGGGTCCAGGTGCGCGCACACGGCGTCGAACGCCTCGGCGAACACCGGGAACGCCTCGTACAGCTCACGGCCCATGCCGATCCGCTGCGAGCCCTGGCCGGTGAACAGCACGGCCGTGCGGCCGATGACGGCCTCACCGCGCACGAGTCCGGGCGCGCCGGCGTCCTCGGCGAGGGCCCGCAGCCCGGTGAGCAGGTCGTCCCGCCCGTCGGCGACGAGCACGGCCCGGTGGTCCAGGTTCGCCCGCGTGGTGGCCGCGGAGAACGCCAGGTCGGTGAGGTCGATCCCCTGTTCCACCAGCGGGAGCAGGTTCGCGGCCTGCTCCCGCAGGGCCACGTCCGTCTTGCCCGACAGCACCACGGGCACGATCGGCAGCGCGTGCCGCTCGGTCGCCTCGACCTCGACGGCGGGCGCCTGCTCCAGGATCGCGTGGGCGTTGGTGCCGCTGTACCCGAACGACGACACGCCGACTCGACGAGCGTGCCCGGTCTCGGGCCAGGGACGGGTCTCGGTGACCAGCTCGGCCGCGCCGGAACTCCAGTCGATCTGCGGCGACGGCGAGTCCACGTGCAGGGTCTTCGGGATGATGCCGTGCTGGAGCGACAGCACGGTCTTGATCACGGCGGCGACACCGGCGGCGGCCTGCGTGTGGCCGATGTTCGACTTGACCGAGCCGAGCAGCAACGGCGTCTCGCGCTCCGGCCCGTACGCGGCGATCAACGCCTGCGCCTCGATCGGGTCGCCGAGCTTCGTTCCGGTGCCGTGGGCCTCGATGACGTCGACGTCCATCGGCGTCAACCCCGCGTTCTGCAACGCCTTGCGGATCACCCGCTGCTGCGACGGCCCGTTCGGGGCCGTGAGGCCGTTCGACGCGCCGTCCTGGTTCACCGCCGAGCCGCGCACGACGGCGAGCACCTGGTGGCCGTTGCGGCGCGCGTCGGACAGCCGCTCCACGAGCACGAGGCCGACGCCGTCGCCCCACACGGTCCCGTCCGCCCCGGCGGCGAACGACTTGCAGCGGGCGTCGGCGGACAGGCCGCGGGCGCGGCTGAAGTCGATGTACGCGCCGGGCGTGGCCATGATCGTCGCGCCGCCCGCGAGCGCGAGGTCGCACTCGCCGTTGCGGAGGGCCTGGACGGCGAGGTGGAGCGTGACCAGCGACCCGGAGCAGGCGGTGTCGACGGTGACGGCGGGGCCTTCGAGGCCGAACGTGTAGGAGAGGCGGCCGGAGATCATGCTGGCGGCGGTGCCGGTGCCGATGTGGCCCTCGAGACCGGCGAAGTCGCCCTCGGTCACCACGCTGAAGTAGTCCTGGCCGTTGGTGGAGGTGAACACACCGGTGCGGCTGCCGCGCAGGGACTGGGGGTCGATGCCCGCGCGCTCGAACGTGCGCCACGCGGTCTCCAGCAGCAGCCTCTGCTGCGGGTCCATCGTGATCGCTTCGCGCGGGGAGATGCCGAAGAAGCCGGGGTCGAAGTCGGCGGCGCCCTCGACGAAGCCGCCCTCCACGACGTAGGTGGTGCCCTCGTTCTCCGGGTCCGGGTGGTAGAGCGCGTCCAGGTCCCACCCGCGATCGGTGGGGAACGGCACGATTCCGTCGCGGCCTTCGACGACGAAGTCCCAGAGCTGTTCGGGCGAGGAGATTCCACCCGCGAATCGGCAGTCCATCGCCACGACGGCGATGGGTTCCTGCGCTTTCTCCTCCACCTCCTGCAAACGGTGGCGCGTGTTGTGCAGGTCCGCGGTCACCCGCTTGAGGTAATCACGAAGCTTCTGCTCGTTGGACATTCAACGCCACCTCTTCACAGAAACCAGCACGTCTCCGGCACTTCCGACAGACCACTGATTCGAAAACTAACGAGGGGCCGTCAGGGATGACACCCCTGACGGCCCCCTAGGTGACCCCTACGCGCTCACCCCTTACGACAAGGGAAAACAGGTCCCCTTATTCGCTGTGAACGCAATTCGCGTCATACTCCGAACTCCTTGTCGATGAAGTCGAAGATGGCGTCGTCGTCCGCGGTGTTGAGCTGTTCCGCGACGCTCGGGGCCTCTCCGCCGGGCACGTACTTGGCCAGCAGCGCCTGGAGCCTGGCGACCACCCCGGCCTTCTCCTCGGCCCCCAGGTCCGTGCGCGCGGCGGCGCTCTCCAGGAGCCCCAGCTCGTCCAGCACGGGCGTCGGAGCGGCCTCGTCGAGCGCAAGCCTCCCGCGCACGAACGCGGCCAGCGCGGCGGACGTCGGGTAGTCGAAGACGAGCGTCGCGGGCAGCGCCAGACCGGTCGCCGCGCCGAGCGTGTTGCGCAGCTCGACCGCGCTCAGCGAGTCGAACCCGAGTTCGCTGAACGCCCGGTTCGGCTGGACCGCGTCGATCCCGCTGTGGCCGAGGACGGCCGCGACCCGCGTCCGCACCACGTCCAGCAGCATCCGGTCCCGCTCCTTCGGCCCCAGCCCGGTCAGCGTGCCGACCAGGTCCGACCGCACCGGCTCGGTCTCCGTCGCCGCGGCGCGGACCTCGGGCAGGTCGCCGAGCAGCGGGCTGGGCCGGGCCGCGGTGAACACCGCCGCGAACAGCTCCCAGTCCACGTCGGCGAGCGTGAGCGTGGTGTCCCGCTGGGCCAACGCCGTGCGCAGCGCGGCCACCGCCTGCGCGGCGGGCATCGCCGTGACGCCCCGGCGGCGCAACTGCTCCGCCGCGTCGCCGTCGGCCATGCCGCCGTCCGCCCAGGGACCCCAGGCGACCGACAGGGCGTCCAGGCCACGGGCCCGGCGCGACTCGGCCAGGCCGTCCAGCGCGGCGTTCGCGGTGGAGTAGGCGGACTGGCCGCCGCTGCCCCACGTGCCCGCGATCGACGAGAACAGCACGAACGCGTCCACGTCCCCGACCAGCTCGTCCAGGTTCCGCGCCCCGGCCACCTTCGCCGCCAGCACGGCGTCGAACTCGGCCAGGTCGTGGTCCTCCAGCGGCTGGAACAGCTCCACGCCCGCCGTGTGCACCACGGACGTCGGCGGGTGCTCCGCGAGCAGCGCCGCCACCGCGTCCCGGTCGGCGACGTCGCAGGCGGCCACGGTCACCCGTGCGCCCAACGCCTCCAGTTCGGCGGTCAGCTCGGCCGCGCCGGGCGCCTCCGGGCCCCGGCGGGACGTGAGCACGAGGTGGTCGGCGCCCGCGTCCGCCAGCCAGCGGGCGACGTGCCCGCCGAGCGCGCCGGTGCCGCCGGTGACCAGGACCGTGCCGCGCGGCGTCCACTCGCCTGTCCCGCCCTCGGCCGGGGCGTGGACCAGCCTGCGGCCGAACACCCCGGACTCGCGGACCGCCACCTGGTCCTCGGCGCCCGCCAGCGCGGCGACCAGCAGGTCCAGCGTCCGCTCGTCCGCTCCGGGCAGGTCGACCAGACCGCCCCAGCGGTTCGGGTGCTCCAGCGCCACGACCCGGCCCAGGCCCCACAGCCCGGCCTGCACGGGGTCGACGTCCTCGGTCGCCGTCGCCACGCCGCCGCGGGTCACGCACCACAGCGGCGCGTCGACCACGGCGTCGCCGAGTGCCTGCACCAGCACGACGGTCGACCGCGCGTCACCGCCGAGCGACAGCACGCCGTCCACCGGACCGGCGGTGACCAGCTCCTCGGCCAGCCGGTCGCGGTCGGTCGACGCGTCGACCGGCACGACCTCCAGCCCACGGGCGGTGAGGCCCGCGAGCAGCGCGGCGTCGTGGCCGTTCTCCGGCGCGACGACCAGCCAACGCCCGGTGACCGCTCCACCGGTCGTGACCGGCTCCCAGCGGACCCGGTAGCGCCAGCCGTCCACAGTGGACTTGTCACGCCGGGTGCGCCGCCACGTCGACAGCGCGGGCAGCACCTCGCTGAACGGCCGGTCCCCGTCGAGGTCGAGGGTCGCGCCGAGCGACGCCAGGTCGCCGTTCTCCACGGCCTCCCAGAACCGGGCGTCCACCTCGTCCACGACGACCGGCGCGGGCTCGCCCACCAGCCAGAACCTCTCGTGCTGGAACGCGTACGTCGGCAGGTCGATCCGCCGGGCCCCGCTGCCCGCGAAGTACGCGGCCCAGTCGACCGGCACACCCCGCTCGTGGATCCGGCCCAGCGCCGTGAGCAGCGTGCGGGCCTCGGGCCGGTCCTTGCGCTGCGCCGCCACGAGGGCGCCGGTCGTGCTCTCGGCCCCCATCGCGGTGAGCACCGCGTCCGGGCCCAGCTCCAGGAACGTCGACACGCCTTCGGTGTCGAGCGTCCGCACCGCGTCGGCGAACCGCACGGCCTCGCGGACGTGCCGCACCCAGTACTCCGGCGAGCACAGCTCCTCGGTGGTGGCGAGCGCGCCGGTGAGCGTGGAGACGATCGGGATCCTCGGGGCGTTGAAGGCCATGCCCTTCGCGACGACGAGGAACTCGTCGAGCATGTCGTCCATCAGCGGCGAGTGGAACGCGTGCGACACGGCCAGCCGCTTGGACTTCCGGTCCGGGAACGCGCCGATCACCTGCTGGACGGCGTCCTCCGCGCCGGAGACCACGACCGAGGTCGGGCCGTTGACCGCGGCGAGCGAGACGTAGTCGGTGAGGTGCGGTCGCACTTCCTCCTCGGAGGCCTGCAAGGCGACCATCGCGCCACCGGACGGCAACGCCTGCATGAGCCTGCCGCGCGCGGTGACCAGCACGGCCGCGTCCTCCAGGGTCAGCACCCCGGACACGTGCGCGGCGGCCAGTTCGCCGATGGAGTGCCCGGCCAGGAAGTCCGGCCGCACCCCCCACGACTCGACCAGCCGGAACAGCGCCACCTCGATGGCGAACAGCGCGGGCTGCGCGAACTCCGTGCGGTCCAGGGCGTCGTGCCGAACGTCCACCAGCGCCGCGACCTCGTCGAACGCCTTGGCGAACGCCGGGAACGCCTCGTACAGCTCGCGGCCCATGTCGGCCCGCTGCGAGCCCTGCCCGGTGAACAGGAACGCCACTCGGCCACCGGACACGGCCGCCGTCGGCTCGAAGGCCGCCAACCGCCCGACGAGGTCGTCGTGGTCCTCGGCGACGAGCACCGCCCGGTGCTCCAGCCTCGCCCGCGAGGTCGCCAGCGAGAAGCCGAGGTCGGCCAGCTCGGTCGACGGCAGCGCCGCCAGCCGTTCGGCCTGCGCCTTCAGCGCTTCGGGCGTCTTGCCGGACAGCACCACCGGCACCAACGGCAACGACTTCCGCTCGACCACGGGCAGATCGGCTTCGGGCGCCTGCTCGATGATCGTGTGGGCGTTCGTCCCGCTGATGCCGAACGACGACACCGCCGCGCGGCGCGGACGTCCGGCGCTCGGCCACGCGCGCTGCTCGGTGAGCAGCTCGACCGACCCGGACTCCCAGTCGACGTGCGAGGTGGGAGCGCTGACGTGCAGTGTCTTCGGCGCGATCCCGTGCCGAAGCGCCTGCACCATCTTGATCACGCCACCCACGCCCGCCGCCGCCTGGGCGTGGCCGATGTTGGACTTGAGCGACCCCAGCAGCAACGGGGTCTCGCGATCCTGGCCGTAGGTGGCCAGCAACGCCTGGACCTCGATCGGGTCGCCCAGCGGGGTGCCCGTGCCGTGGCCCTCGACCACGTCGACGTCCGAAGTGGACAGACCGGCGTTGGCCAACGCCTGCTTGATGACCCGCTGCTGCGACGGCCCGTTGGGGGCCGTGAGGGTGCTGGACGCGCCGTCCTGGTTGATCGCGCTGCCCTTGACGACGGCGAGCACCTGGTGCCCGTTGCGCCGCGCGTCGGACAGGCGTTCCACCAGCAGCATGCCGACGCCCTCGGACCAGCCCGTGCCGTCCGCTCCCTCGGAGTACGCCTTGGAGCGGCCGTCGGCGGACAGGCCGCGCTGGCGGGAGAAGTCGACGAACGTGTCGGGCGTGGCCATGACCGTGACACCGCCCGCGAGTGCGAGATCGCACTCGCCGGTCCGCAGCGCTTGCACGGCCCAGTGCAGTGCCACCAGCGACGACGAACAGGCCGTGTCGACCGTGACGGCCGGGCCCTCGAGGCCGAAGGTGTAGGAGACGCGGCCGGACACGACGCTGCCGGAGGTGCCGGTGCCGAGGTAGCCCTCGACCTCGTCCGGGATCGTGCCGAGGTTCGTGGCGTAGTCGTGGTACATCAGGCCCGCGAACACGCCGGTCTTGCTGCCGCGCACGGTCGCCGGGTCGATGCCCGCGCGTTCGAACGCCTCCCACGAGGTTTCCAGCAGCAACCGCTGCTGCGGGTCCATGGCCAGGGCTTCGCGCGGCGAGATGCCGAAGAACGTCGGGTCGAAGTCCCCCGCCTCGTGCAGGAAGCCGCCTTCACGGGTGTAGGTCTTGCCGATGGCGTCGGGGTTCGGGTCGTACAGGCCGTCGAGGTCCCAGCCACGGCCGGTCGGGAACCCGGAGACCGCGTCCCGGCCGTCGAGCACGAGCTGCCACAGGTCCTCCGGCGACCGGACGCCGCCGGGGAAGCGGCAGGCCATGGCGACGATCGCGATCGGGTCGTCGGTGGCGGTCTTCGCGGCCACGACCAACTCGGCCACGTCATCCTCGCCCACCAGCTCGGTGCGCAGGTGCGCCGCGAGGGCCAGCGAGGTCGGGTAGTCGAACACCACGGTCGCGGGCAGCCGCAGGCCGGTCGCGGAGCCCAGCGCGTTGCGCAGCTCCACGGCGGACAGCGAGTCCAGGCCCATCTCGACCAGGCCGCGGCCCGGTTCGACCGCGCTCGCGTCCCGGTAGCCGAGGACGGTCGCGACCCGGCCGCGCACCAGGTCCAGCAGCAGCCGGTCCTGCTCCTCGGTCGGCACGCCCAGCAGCTTCCGCGACCACTGCGCCGATTCCGCGGACGCCTTGGCGGCGTTGCGGCGCTTCGGCGCGCGGACCAGACCGCGCAGCAGGGCGGGCACGTCGGCGCTGGTCCGCAGCACGGCCGTGTCGAGCTTCATCGGCAGCACCAAGGCCGCGTCGGCACACAGGGCCGCGTCGAACAGCGCCAGCCCGTCGGCGATCGGCAGCACCGGCATGCCCGCGCGGGCCATCCGCGCGAGGTCGGCGGGCGAGAGGCCCGCGCCCATGCCCGTGGTCTGCTCCCACACGCCCCAGGCCAGCGACACGGCGTTCCGGCCGGTGGCGCGGCGGTGGGCGGCGAGGCCGTCCAGGTAGGTGTTGGCCGCCGCGTAGTTCGCCTGGCCCGGTGCGCCGAGCACGCCGGACGACGACGAGAACAGGACGAACAGGTCCAGGTCGCCGGTCAGCTCGTGCAGGTGGCGGGCGGCGTCGGCCTTCGGCCCCAGCACTGTCGCGAAGCGTTCGGGCGTCAGGGATTCCAGGATGCCGTCATCGAGCACACCGGCGGTGTGCACGATCCCGGTCAGGTCGTCGATGCCCGCCAGCAGCGCCTCCACGGCCGCGCGGTCCGAGACGTCGCAGGCGACGACGTCGACCCGCGCGTCCAGCTCCGCGACCAGCTCGGCCGCACCAGGTGCCGCCAGACCACGACGGGAGGTGAGCACCAGGTGCTCCACCCCGTGCTCCGCGACCAGGTGCCGCGCCAGCTCCGCGCCCAGGCCGCCCGTGCCGCCGGTGATGAGCACGGTGCCGGTGAGGGTCTTGCGCGCTCCCAACGGAAGTCGCGTGAGCCGAGGCACGTACACGGTGCCCGCCCGGACCGCCGATTCCGGTTCTCCCGGTCCGACCGGCAGGGAGTCGTCGGTGTCCACGAGGAAGATCCGGTCGGGGTGCTCCGACTGCGCCGAGCGCACCAGGCCCGCCACGGCGGCGTGCGTGGGCGAGACGTCCTCCCCCGCGACCGACACCGCGCCGGACGTGACCACCACCAGGCGGTCCCGTTCGCCCGCCAGGAACTCCTGGAGGTCGGCCAGCACCCCGGCCACGACGTCGTGCAGGTCGCCGGTCGGCACGACCAGGACCTGCGCGTCCGGGTCCGGTGCCACGTCGTCGGACGGCACCGCGGTCCACTCGACCCCGTACAGCGGGTCGGCAGCCTTGCGGTCGACGCCGCCGATCTCCCGCAGCGCCAACGAGTCCACCCGCAGGACCGGCGCGCCGGTCCCGTCGGCGGCCACCACCGAGACCGCGCCACCGCGGCCGGTCGGCGTGATCCGCGCCCGCAGGTGTGCCGCGCCCGCCGCGAACAGGCTCACGCCCGCCCAGGAGAACGGCAGCGCGCCGGGTCCGGTCTCGCCGAGGCCGAGTGCGTGCAGGACCGAGTCCAGCAACGCCGGGTGCACGCCGAACTCGCCGGTCTGGCGGTGCTCCGACTCGGCCTCGACGTACACGGCGTCGCCGTCGCGCCACGCGGCCTTGAGGCCCTGGAACACCGGCCCGTAGGCCAGTCCACTCGCGGCCAGGGCGGGGTACAGGTCCGTCACGTCCAGCGCGGTCGCCCCGCTCGGCGGCCACGTGGTCAGCTCGAAGTCCGGTGCGGTGACCTGGTCGGTCAGGAAGCCGGTGGCGTGGGTCGTCCACACGACCTCGTCGCCGTCCGGCCGCGACAGCACGGTCACCGCGCGGCGGCCGTCCTCCGCTTCGCCGACCGCCACGTGCAGGCTGACGCCTCCGCGCTCGGGCAGCACCAGGGGTTCTTGCAGCAGCAACTCTTCCAGGTGGCCGCAGCCGACCTCGTCGCCCGCCCGGACGACCAGTTCGACCAGCGCGGTGCCGGGCACGACGACCGAACCCGCGACCACGTGGTCACCGAGCCAGCCGTGCGACGCCACCGACAGCCTCGCCGTCGCCAGCACACCGCCGTCGGGCAGCGGCAGGACCGCGCCGAGCAGCGCGTGCTCGGCCGAGACGAGGCCCGCCGACGTGACGTCGCCGACCGAGCCGGACCCCTCCAGCCAGAACCGCTCCCGCTGGAACCGGTAGGTCGGCAGGTCGACCCGCCGCGCGCCGGACCCGACGAAGTAAGCGGCCCAGTCGACCGCGACACCCCGGCTGTGCGCCTTGCCGACCGCCTCGACGAGGGTCTTGGCCTCGTCGCGGTCCTTGCGCAGCCCGGAGATCAGCACCGCGTCGGTGACGCTCTCCGCGCCCATCGCCGTGAGCACACCGTCCGGGCCCAGTTCCAGGAACGTGGTGACGCCCTTGGCCTCCAGCGTCGTGATCGCGTCGGCGAACCGGACGGCGTCGCGCACGTGCCGCACCCAGAACTCCGGGTCCGTCACGTCACCGAGCATCGGGATCTTCGGGGCGTGGAACGTCAGGGTTTCCACGACGGCCCGGAAGTCGTCCAGCATCGGGTCCATCAACGGCGAGTGGAACGCGTGCGAGACGTTGAGGCGCTTGGACTTCCGGTCCGCGAAGTGCTCCAGCACCGCATCGACGGCGTCCTCGACACCGGCGAGCACGATCGAGGTGGGCCCGTTGACCGCCGCGATCGACACCAACTCGGTCAGGTGCGGTGCGACCTCGTCTTCGGTCGCCTGGACGGCCACCATCGCGCCACCCTCGGGCAACGCCTGCATCAGCCGACCGCGTTCACCGACGAGCTTCGCCGCGTCTGCCAGCGACAACACCCCGGCCACATGGGCAGCGGCGATCTCACCGATCGAGTGGCCCGCCAGGAAGTCCGGTCGAACACCCCACGACTCCACCAACCGGTACAACGCCACTTCCAGCGCGAACAGCGCCGGCTGCGCGAACTCCGTGCGGTCCAGGGAGTCGTGCCGAACGTCCACCAGCGCCGCGACCTCGTCGAACGCCTTCGCGAACACGGGGAACGCGGCGTACAGCTCTTGCCCCATCCCGGCCCGCTGCGACCCCTGACCGGTGAACAGGAACGCCACCCGGCCCTCGGCGGCGGGCGTGGACTCGCCGTCCACGACGGCCGCCAGTTCGGCCCGCAGGTCGTCGGTCACGGCGAGCACCGCGCGGTGCTCCAGCCGGGTCCGGCCTGCCAACGAGAAGCCGAGGTCCAGCAGGTCGGCGGGGTGGTCGAGCAGCGCGGACGCCTGGGCCCGCAACGCCTCCGGCGTCTTGCCGGACAGCACCACCGGAACGACAGCCGGAACGACCCGCTCCACCACCGGCGCGTCGACGACCGGTGCCTGTTCGAGGATCGCGTGGGCGTTCGTGCCGCTGAAGCCGAACGACGACACACCGACGCGGCGGACGCGTCCGGTCTCCGGCCAGGCGACGGTCTCGGTCACGAGGTCGACCAGCCCGGCGGACCACTCGACCTCGTGCGTCGGCTCGCCGACGTGCAGGGTCTTGGGCACGATCCCGTGCCGCATCGCCAGCACGGCCTTGATCACGGCGGCGACACCGGCGGCGGCCTGCGTGTGACCGATGTTCGACTTCACCGAACCGAGCAGCAGCGGAGTCGTCCGGTCCTGCCCGTAGGTGGCCAGCAACGCCTGGGCCTCGATCGGGTCGCCCAACGCGGTGCCCGTGCCGTGCGCTTCCACGACATCGACGTCCGAAGTGGACAGACCAGCGCCCGCGAGGGCCTTGCGGATCACCCGTTGCTGCGACGGACCATTGGGGGCGGTCAACCCGTTGGACGCGCCGTCCTGGTTGATCGCGCTCCCCCGCACCACCGCGAGCACCTCGTGCCCGTTGCGCTGCGCGTCGGACAGCCGTTCCACGAGCAGCATGCCGACACCTTCACCCCACGCCGTGCCGTCCGCGCCCGCGGCGAATGCCTTGCAGCGCCCGTCGACCGCGAGCCCGCGTTGCCGGGAGAAGTCCACGAACGCGCCCGGCGTGGCCATGATCGTCACACCACCGGCCAACGCCAGGTCGCACTCACCGGACCGCAACGCCTGCACGGCGAGGTGCAACGCCACCAACGACGACGAGCACGCCGTGTCGACCGTGACCGCCGGACCTTCCAGCCCGAACGTGTACGAGATGCGGCCGGAGACGACGCTGGCGGCGTTGCCCGTGCCGACGTGCCCTTCGAGGCCGTCGGGAATGCGCGGCAGCAGGTCCAGGTAGTCCTGGCCGTTGGTGCCCGCGAACACGCCGACCTGCCCGCCGCGCAAGGACACCGGGTCGATGCCCGCGCGTTCGAACGCCTCCCACGAGGTTTCCAGCAGCAACCGCTGCTGCGGGTCCATCGCCAGTGCCTCGCGCGGCGAGATGCCGAAGAACGCCGAGTCGAAGCCCGAGACGTCGTCGACGAACGCGCCCTCGACCACGTAGGACGTGCCCTCGTGCTCGGGGTCCGGGTCGTAGAGGCCAGCCAGGTCCCAGCCGCGGTCGGTCGGGAACCCGGTCACGGCGTCCCGGCCCTCGGCCAGCAGCTCCCACAGCTGGTCCGGCGTCGCCACGCCGCCGGGGAAGCGGCAGGCCATCGCGACGATCGCGATCGGCTCGTCCACCGGAACGCCGGTCGTCGAGGCGGACAGCGCCGCCGGTCGGGTGCCGACGAGTTCGGCCCGCAGGTGCTCGGCGAGCACGGCCGGGGTCGGGTAGTCGAACACCAGCGTCGCGGGCAGCTTCAGCCCGGTCGCGGTGCCGATCGCGCCGCGGAACTCCACGGCCGTCAGCGAGTCGAAGCCGAGTTCCTTGAACGCCAGCCCGGATTCCACGACCTGGTCACCGCCGAGCACGGCCGCGACCTGGTCGCGCACGAGGTCCAGCAGTACGCGCCGCTGCTCGTCCTCCGGCAGCGCGGTCAGCCGCGCCACCATGCCGGAGTCACCGGCCGGGGCGGTCGACAGCGCGTGGCGGACCTGCGGCAGGTCGCGGAGCAGCGGACTCGGCCGCACCGACGTGAACAGCGGCGCGAACCGCTCCCAGTCGATGTCGGCGACCGTCAGCACGCCGACGTCCGACCCGACGGCCTTGCGGAGCGCCGTGAGCGCGCGTTCCGGGGCCATCGGCCGGATTCCCCGTGCCCGCAGGTGCTCCTCGGCGTCGCCTTCGGTGGCCATGCCGCCGTCGGCCCACGCGCCCCAGGCGATCGACGTCGCGGTCAGCCCACGGGCGCGCCGCGACTCGGCGAGGCCGTCCAGGTAGGCGTTGGCGGCGGCGTACGCGCCCTGACCGCCCGCGCCCCACGTGCCCGCGATGGAGGAGAACAGCACGAACGCGTCGACGTCGCCGACGAGCGCGTCCAGGTTCGCCGCGCCCGCGACCTTCGCCGCCAGCACGCCCTCGAACTCGGCGAGGTCCTGCTCCGCCAACGGCGAGAAGGCCTCGATGCCCGCCGCGTGCACCACGGCGTTCGGCGGGTACTCGTCCAGCAAGGTCGTGAGGGCGTCCCGGTCGGCCACGTCGCACGCGGCCACCACGACCGGAATGCCCAGCTCGTCCACCAGGTCCTTCGCTCCCGGCGCGTCCAAGCCGCGCCGCGAGGTGAGCACCAGGCGTTCCGCACCGGCTTCCGCCAGCCAGCGGGCGACCCGGCTACCGAGGGCGCCCGTGCCGCCGGTGACCAGGACCGTGCCGCGCGGCGTCCAGTCGGTGCCGCCACCGCGGGTCGGCACGAGCCGTCGCCCGAAGACGCCGGACGCCCGGACGGCGACCTGGTCCTCACTGCCCGCCAGCACGGCGAGCAGCCGGTCCACGGCCTGGTCGTCCAACTCGGGGAGGTCGACCAGACCGCCCCAGCGGTCCGAGTGCTCCAGCGCCGCGACGCGGCCGAGGCCCCAGAGCTGCGCGAGTTCCGGCGTCACCACGACGTCGTCCCGGCCGGTCGTCACGCCGCCGCGGGTCGCTACCCACAGCCGCGCGTCGACGGACCGCACCAGCTCCACGGTCGTGAGCACGTCGGCGACCAGCGAGAGGACACCGTCGAACTCCCCTGGCGGCAGCGCCGACGGCACGGCCGCCACCACGTCCAAGCCGCGCGCGGTCAGGCCCTCGACCAGCGCGGACTCGTCGTCCTCCGACACCACGAGCCAGCGGCCGGTGACCCGGCCCGTCGCCGTGACCGGCTGCCACTCGACCCGGTACGTCCATGCCGAGCCGCTGCGCCGTTCCACCAGCGCGGGCAGCGCGTCCGTGATCGCCGCCAGGTCGCCGTTGTCCACGATGGCCCAGAACTCGGCCTCGTCGACCACCGGCGCGACCCGCGAGTCGAGCCAGAACCACTCGTGCTGGAACGCGTAGGTCGGCAGCGCGGTCCGGCGCGCGCCGGACCCGGCGAAGTAGGCGGCCCAGTCCACGGCCTGGCCCCGCACGTGCAGCGCGCCGAGCGCCTGCACCAGCGCCGTGACCTCGGACCGGTCCTTCCGCAGCCCCGACACCAGCACCGCGTCCCGCACGGAGTCCTGCCCCATCGCGGTCAACACCCCGTCGGGGCCCAACTCCAGGAACGTGCTGACGCCCTTGGCCTCCAAGGTCGTGACCGCGTCGGCGAACCGCACCGCGTCCCGGACGTGCCGCACCCAGTACTCCGGGTCCGTGACGTCGCCCAGCAGCGGGATCTTCGGGGCGTGGAAGGTCAACCCCGAGGCCACGGCCCGGAACTCGTCCAGCATCGGGTCCATCAACGGCGAGTGGAACGCGTGCGACACGTCGAGGCGCTTGGACTTGCGATCGGCGAAGTGCTCCAGCACCTCGGCTACGGCGGATTCCTCACCCGCGACAACGACCGCGTTGGGCCCGTTGACCGCCGCGATCGACACCAACTCGGTCAGGTGCGGTGCGACCTCGTCTTCCGACGCCTGCACCGCGACCATCGCGCCACCGGCCGGGAGCGCCTGCATCAACCGACCACGTTCACCGACCAGCTTCGCCGCGTCCTCCAACGACAGCACACCAGCCACATGGGCGGCCGCGATCTCGCCGATCGAGTGCCCGGCCAGGAAGTCCGGCCGCACACCCCACGACTCCACCAACCGGTACAACGCCACTTCCAGCGCGAACAACGCCGGCTGCGCGAACTCCGTGCGGTCCAGCGAGTCGTCTCGCACCTCGACCAGCGCCGCGACGGCGTCGAACGCCTTCGCGAACACCGGGAAGGCCGCGTACAGCTCACGGCCCATCCCGACCCGCTGCGACCCCTGTCCGGTGAACAGGATCGCCAACCGTCCGCCGACCACGGTCCCGCTGGTCAGCCCTTCAAGCTCCCTGCGCAGCCCGTCGTGGTCGGTGGCGACCACCACGGCCCGGTGGTCGAGCGCGGTCCGGGTCGTCACCGACGAGAACCCGACGTCGGCCAACTCCACCGACGGGTCCAGCGCGGCGAGCAGCCGGTCGGCCTGGGCCCTCACGGCAGCAGCCGTCTTGCCCGACAGCACCACCGGCACAGCGGCCAACGGCGTGCGCTCCACCTTCGGTGCGACAACGACCGGCGCTTGCTCGATGATCGTGTGGGCGTTCGTGCCGCCGATGCCGAACGCGGACACGGCGGCCCGGCGCGGACGGCCGGTCTCGGGCCACGGCGTGGCCTCGGTGAGCAGGGCGACCGATCCGGCGGACCAGTCGACGTGCGGCGACGGCTCGTCGGCGTGCAGCGTCTTCGGGGCGATGCCGCGACGGATGGCCTCGACCATCTTGATCACGCCGCCAACGCCCGCGGCGGCCTGCGTGTGGCCGACGTTCGACTTCAACGCGCCCATCAGCACCGGCCGGTCGCGGTCCTGGCCGTAGGTCGCCAGCACCGCCTGCGCCTCGATCGGGTCGCCCAGCTTGGTGCCGGTGCCGTGCGCCTCGATCACGTCGATGTCCGAAGTGGACAGACCGGCGTTGGCCAAGGCCTGCTTGATGACGCGCTGCTGCGACGGCCCGTTGGGGGCGGTCAGCGTGCTGGACGCGCCGTCCTGGTTGACCGCGCTGCCGCGCACGACCGCGAGGACCTCGTGGCCGTTGCGCTGCGCGTCGGACAGCCGCTCCACGAGCAGCACGCCGACGCCCTCGGCCCAGCCGACGCCGTCCGCCGAAGCGGAGAACGCCTTCGAACGGCCGTCCGCGGACAGGCCGCGTTGCCGGGAGAAGTCGACGAACGTCTCGGGCGTCGCCATCACCGTCGCGCCACCGGCCAGCGCCAGCGAGCACTCACCGGACCGCAACGCCTGCACCGCCAGGTGCAGCGCCACCAAGGACGACGAGCACGCCGTGTCGACCGTGACCGCAGGGCCTTCCAGCCCGAACGTGTAGGAGACGCGGCCGGACAGGACGCTGCCGGACGTTCCGGTGCCGACGTACCCGCTGACCTCCTCCGGGATCTCGGTGAGACCGGTGGCGTAGTCGTGGTACATCAGGCCCGCGAACACGCCGGTCCGGCTGCCGCGCAACGACGCCACGTCGATGCCCGCCCGTTCGACGGCCTCCCACGAGGTTTCCAGCATCAACCGCTGCTGCGGGTCCATCGCGAGGGCCTCGCGCGGCGAGATGCCGAACAGCGCGGGGTCGAACTCCCCGGCGTCGTGCAGGAACCCGCCTTCACGGGTGTAGCTCTTGCCGACCGCGTCGGGGTCCGGGTCGTACAGGCCCTCGACGTCCCAGCCGCGGTTCGTCGGGAACCACGAGATGGCGTCGGTGCCCGAGTCGACCAGCCGCCACAGGTCGTCCGGCGACCGGACGCCGCCGGGGAACCGGCAAGCCATGCCGACGATCGCGATCGGCTCGTCGGTGCCGACGGAGGCGGCGGTGAACTCCTCCGCGACCTCGTCGTCGCCGACCAGCTCGGTCCGCAGGTGAGCGCCGAGCGCGGTGGCGGTCGGGTAGTCGAACACCAGCGTCGCGGGCAGCCGCAGGCCGGTCGCGGAGCTGAGCGCGTTGCGCAGCTCGACGGCGGACAGCGAGTCCAGGCCGAGTTCCACGAGCCCGCGACCGGGGCTGATCTCGTCGGCCGAGCCGAAGCCGAGGACGGCCGCGACCCGTTCGCGCACCAGGTCGACGAGCAGCCGTTCCTGGTCGGCGGAGGCGAGTCCGGCCAGCCGGGCGACCCACGGGGCCGCGGCCGCGCCGGACGCCCCGGCGGCGACGCGCCGCTTCGGGATCCGCACCAGGCCGCGCAACGCGTGCTGCACCTCGCCGGTCGCCTTCAACGCGGGCAGGTCGAGCTTCACCGGCACCACGACCGGCAACCCGGCCCTCAGGCCTTGGTCGAACAGCGCCATGCCTTCGGCGATGCCCAGCGCGGGCATGCCGGAGCGGGCGATCCGGGCGAGGTCGGCGTCGGACAGGGTCGCGCCCATGCCGGAGTGCTGGTCCCACAGGCCCCACGCCAGCGAGACGGCGGGCAGGCCGAGGGAGTGCCGGTGCGCGGCCAGCGCGTCCAACGCGGTGTTCGCGGCGGCGTAGTTGGCCTGCCCCGGCGAGCCGAGGACACCGGAGACGGAGGAGAACAGGGCGAACAGCGCGAGGTCGCCGGTCAGCTCGTGCAGGTGCCAGGCGGCGTCGACCTTCGGCGCGAACACCGCGTCCAAGCGCTGCGGGGACAGGGATTCCACGGTGCCGTCGTCCAGCACACCCGCGGTGTGCACGACGCCGACCAGTGCCGGGATGTCCGCCAGCACGGCGGCCAACGCGTCCCGGTCCGAGACGTCGCAGGCCACCACGTCGACCCGCGCGTCCAGTTCCGCGACCAACTCGGCCGCGCCGGGCGCTGCCAGGCCACGACGGGAGGTGAGCACCAGGTGCTCCACCCCGTGCTCCGCGACCAGGTGTCGGGCCAGCGCGGCGCCAAGCCCGCCGGTGCCGCCGGTGATGAGGACGGTGCCGTCGAGCGCGATCGGGTCGGCGTCGGCGGTCGCCCGCGCCAGCCGTGGCACGAGCGCCTGACCGTCGCGCAGCGCCACCTCGGGTTCGCCGGTCGCCAGCACCGACGGGAGCGCCGCGTGGATCTCGGCGCAGGACCCGGCGTACACCAGCACGATCCGGTCCGGGTGCTCCTGCTGCGCGGACCGCACCAGGCCGGGAACGCCCGCTTGGCCGGGGGTCTCGCCGGTCACCAGCACCAGCGTGCCCTCGCCCGTGGCGAGGAACGACTGGATCTCCACCAGCACGTGACCGGTGACGTCGCGGAGGGTGCCGTCCGGGACGACGAGCACGGTGACGTCGTCCACAGTGGACTCACCGGCGTCGGCGACGGGCACCCACTCGACGTGGAACAGGGAGTCGGTGGCGGCGGCGAACCTGTCGACCGAGATCGGCCGCAGCGCCAGCGAGGAGACGTGCGCGACCGGGTTGCCCTCGCCGTCGGCGACGTCGACCGACACCGCGTCACCACGGCCGGAGATCCGGCCGCGCAGCCGGGTGGCGCCCGCCGCGAACAGGCTCACGCCCGCCCAGGAGAACGGCAACGACGCGGACTGCGCGCCGCCGACGCCGATGCCGTGCAGCACCGAGTCCAGCAGCGCCGGGTGCGCGCCGAAGTCGGCGGCGGCGCGGTGCTCGGACTCGGGGAGTTCGGCCTCGACGTAGACGGTGTCACCGTCGCGCCACGCGGCCGTGAGGCCCTGGAACACCGGCCCGTACGCGAGTCCGGCGGCGGCCAGGTCCGCGTAGGTCGACCCGAGGTCGACCGCCTCGGCCGGCGGCGGCCACGCGGTGAGGTCGAAGTCGGGGGCGGGCGCGGCCTCGGTGAGGACGCCCACGGCGTGCGTGGTCCACTCGCCGCCGTCCGGCCGCGCGGACACCGTGACGCCGCGGCGACCGGAGGCGTCCGCGGGCTCGACGACGAGGTGGACGGTGGCCGCGCCGCCCTCGGGCAGGATCAGCGGGGCTTGGAGCAGCAGTTCGTCGACGTGGCCGCAGTCGACCTCGTCACCGGCGCGGATGGCCAGTTCGAGCAGCGCCGTGCCCGGCACCACGACAGCGCCCGCGACGACGTGGTCGCCCAGCCAGGCGTGCGTGGCGACGGAGAGGCGGGCCGTGCCGAGCACCCCGCCGTCGGGGGTGCGGAGCACCGCGCCCAGCAGCGGGTGCCCGGTCGAGCCGAGCCCGGCCGAGGTCACGTCGCCGACCCGGCCCACGCCGTCGAGCCAGAAGCGCTCGCGCTGGAACGGATACGTCGGCAGGTCGACCCGCCGCGCGCCCGTCCCGGCGAAGTAGGCGTCCCAGTCGACCGGAACGCCCCGGCTGTGCGCCTGACCGACCGCGTGGACCAGGGTCTTCGCCTCGTCGCGGTCCTTGCGCTGCCCGGAGATCAGCACCGCGTCGACCACGCTGTCCGCGCCCATCGCGGTCAGCACGCCGTCCGGCCCCAACTCCAGGAAGGTCTTGACGCCCTGGGCTTCCAAACTCGTGATCGCGTCGGCGAACCGGACCGTGCCGCGCACGTGCCGCACCCAGTACTCGGGGTCCGTCACCTCGCCCAGCAGCGGGATTGTCGGCTGGGTGAACGTGAGCTTCGAGACCACGGCCCGGAAGTCGTCGAGCATCGGCTCCATCAGGGGCGAGTGGAACGCGTGCGACACGCTGAGCCGCTTGGACTTCCGGTCCGCGAAGTGCGTGAGCACCCGCTCGACCTCGGTCTCGTCACCGGCGAGCACGATCGAGGTGGGCCCGTTGACCGCCGCGATCGACACCAGGTCGGTCAGGTGCTCCAGCACCTCGTCCTCGGTGGCCTGCACGGCGACCATCGCGCCACCGGCGGGCAACGCCTGCATCAGCCGACCGCGAGCGCTGATCAGCGTCGCCGCGTCCTCCAGCGACAGCACCCCGGCCACGTGGGCCGCGGCGACCTCGCCGATCGAATGCCCCGCCAGGAAGTCGGGCTTGACGCCCCACGACTCCACCAGCCGGTAGAGCGCCACCTCCAGCGCGAACAGCGCGGGCTGCGCGAACTCCGTGCGGTCCAGGGTCTCCTGGTCGTCGATCCGCAGGTCGACCAGCGCGGCGATCTCGTCGTAGGCGTCGGCGAACACCGGGAACGCGTCGTACAGCCCACGCCCCATCCCGGCCCGCTGCGACCCCTGGCCGGTGAACAGGAACGCGACCCGCCCGCCGACGACCTCGGTGGCCTCGACAGCGGCCAGCTCCCGCCGCAGCTCGTCGACGTCGGACACCGCCAGCACGGCCCGATGCGCGAGCCGCGACCGACCGGTGGCGAGCGAGAACCCGAGGTCCGTCAGATCGGCGTCGGCCTCCAGCAGCGCCAAAGCCTGGGCCCGCACCGCCTCCGGACTCTTCGCCGACAGCACCACCGGCACCACAGCCGGGGTGTTGCGGGCCGTCGCGGCCTCCACGACCACCGGCGCCTGCTCCAGGATCGCGTGGGCGTTCGTACCGCTGAACCCGAACGAGGACACGCCCGCGCGGCGCGGCCGGTCGCCCTCGGGCCACTCGACGCGCTCGGTGACGAGGTCGATCGCGCCCGCCGCCCAGTCCACCTGCGGCGAGGGCGCGTCGACGTGCAGGGTCTTGGGCACGACACCGTGCCGCATCGCCATGACCATCTTGATCACGGCGGCGACACCGGCGGCGGCCTGCGTGTGGCCGATGTTCGTCTTGACGGACCCCAGCAGCAGCGGGGTCTCCCGGTCCTGACCGTAGGTCGCGAGCAACGCCTGCGCCTCGATCGGGTCGCCCAACGCGGTTCCGGTGCCGTGCGCTTCCACGACATCGACGTCCGAAGTGGACAGACGCGCGTTGGCCAACGCCTGGCGGATGACCCGCTGCTGCGACGGCCCGTTCGGGGCGGTCAGACCGTTGGACGCGCCGTCCTGGTTGATCGCGCTCCCCCGGACCACCGCGAGCACCTGGTGGCCGTGGCGCTGGGCGTCCGACAGCCGCTCCACGAGCAGCATGCCGACACCCTCGCCCCACGCCGTGCCATCCGCACCAGCGGCGAACGCCTTGCACCGCCCGTCAACGGCGAGTCCGCGCTGGCGGGAGAAGTCCACGAACGCGGCGGGCGTGGACATGATCGTCACACCGCCTGCCAACGCCAACGAGCACTCACCGGACCGCAACGCCTGCACCGCCAGGTGCAGCGCCACCAACGACGACGAGCACGCCGTGTCGACCGTGACCGCCGGTCCTTCGAACCCGAAGGTGTAGGAGATGCGGCCGGACGCGACGCTGGCCGCCGTTCCGGTGCCGAAGTAGCCCTCGATCTCGGCGGGCAGCTCACCGAGCTGCGTGCCGTAGTCCTGGCCGTTGCTGCCCGCGAACACGCCGACCCGCCCGCCGCGCAGCGAGTCGGGGTCGATGCCCGCGCGTTCGAAGACCTCCCACGACGTCTCCAACAGCAACCGCTGCTGCGGGTCCATCGCCAGCGCCTCACGCGGCGAGATCCCGAAGAACGCCGGGTCGAACTCCCCGGCTTCGTGCAGGAACGCGCCTTCACGGGCGTAGGACTTGCCGGGCGCGTCGGGGTCCGGGTCGTAGAGGCCCGCCAGGTCCCAGCCGCGGTCGATCGGGAACCCGCCGACCGTGTCGACGCCGTCGAACACCAGGTCCCACAGCTGTTCCGGCGACTCGACCCCGCCGGGGAACCGGCACGCCATCGCCACGATCGCGATAGGCTCGTCCGCCGGGATCGCGGTCGACGCGGTGGCGAGCGCGGCGGGCCGCGAGCCCACCAGCTCGGACCGCAGGTGCTCGGCGAGCGCGACGGGCGTCGGGTAGTCGAACACCAGCGTCGCGGGCAGCGCGAGCCCGGTCTCGGCCGCGACGACACCGCGGAACTCCACGGCGGTCAGCGAGTCGAAACCCAGTTCCTTGAACGCTTTGCTCGGCTCCACCGCGTCACCGGAGGAGTGCCCGAGGACGGCGGCGGCGTGCGTGCGGACGAGGTCCAGCACCAAGTGCCGCTGCTCGGGCTCCGCCAGCCCGGTCAACCGGGCGGTGAGGCCGGTGCCCGCCTCGCTCGGCGCAGTGCCCGCGAGCGCGTCCCGCGCCTGCGGCAGCTCGGACAGCAGGGGGCTCAGCCGTTCGGAGGTGAAGATCGGCGCGAACCGCGCCCAGTCGACGTCGGCGACCGTGACCAGGCCGTCGTCCAGCGCGATGGCCTGCCGCAGCGCGGACAGGGCCAGCTCCGGGGCCATCGCCCGGACACCGCGCAGCCGGAGGTGCTCCTCGACGTCCTCGACGGTCGCCATGCCCGCGCCCGCCCACGCGCCCCAGGCCACCGACAGCGCCGTCAGCCCGCGGGCCCGGCGCGACTCGGCCAGCCCGTCCAGGTACGCGTTCGCCGCGCCGTAGGCGGCCTGCCCGCCACTGCCCCACGTGCTGGCGATGGAGGAGAACAGCACGAACGCGTCGATGTCGCCGACCAGTTCGTCCAGGTTCGCCGCACCGGCGACCTTGGCCGCGACGACCTGCCGGAACTCGGCGACGTCCTGCACGTCCAGCGTCACCAGCGAGTCGACGCCCGCCGCGTGCACGACCGCGTCCGGCGGGTACTCGTCCAGCAGGGCCTTGAGGGCGTCCCGGTCGGCCACGTCGCACGCGGCCACGACCACGGGGATGCCCAGCTCCAGCAGTTCCGCCGCGCCCGGCGCGTCCAGGCCACGCCGGGAGGTCAGCACCAGCCGCTCCGCGCCCGCACCGGCCAGCCACCGGGCGACCTGCGTGCCGAGCGCGCCCGTGCCGCCGGTGACCAGGACCGTGCCGCGCGGCGTCCAGTCGCCGACCCCGGTCTTCGCCGGGGCATGGGCCAGCCTGCGGCCGAACACCCGCGCGCCGCGGATCGCGACCTGGTCCTCACCGCCCGCGAGCACCGCGACGAGCCGGTCGAGCACCCGGTCGTCGACCTCGGCGGGCAGGTCGACGAGACCGCCCCACCGGTCGGGGTGCTCCAGCGCGACGACCTTGCCGACGCCCCAGATCTGCGTGAGCGCCGGGTCCACGGCATCGTCTCGACCAGCGGAGACAGCGCCACGGGTCACGCACCACAGCGGCGCGCCGACCCCCGCGTCACCCAGTGCCTGCACCAGCACGACGGTCTCGACCACGTCGGTGCTGAACGACAGCACGCCGTCGAAGGACCCCGCCACGGCGTCCGCCAGCGCGACCCGATCCGTCGACGGGTCAACCCTCACGACGTCCAGGCCGCGTTCCGCCAGCCCGTCCACGTCCCGCGCCGACACGACCAGCCACCGTCCGGTGGCCCGGCCGCCCCCTTCGGGCAACCGGGTCCAGGAAGTCTTGTAGCGCCAAGCGTCCACTGTGGACGAATCCGCACGTCCCCGCCGCCACTTCGCCAGCGCGGGCAGCAGGTCGGCGAGCGCCCCGGAGTCGTCGAGCGACAACGCCGAGGCGAGCGAGTCGAGGTCGCCGCGGTCGACGGCGGCCCAGAAGTCGGCCTCGTGCCGGTCCACGGCGGCGGGCGCGGACCCGCCCGTCAGCCAGAACCCCTCGCGCTGGAACGCGTACGTCGGCAGGTCCACCCGCCGCGCGCCGGTCCCGGCGAACAGCTGCCCCCAGTCGACGCGAACGCCGAGCACGTGCAGCTTGCCGACCGCGCGCACCAGGCCGTCGACCTCCGACCGCCCCTTGCGGACGGTCGGGACCAGGTCGGCGTCCGGCGCGGTCTCGGCGGCCATCGCGGTCAGCACCGCGTCCGGCCCCAGCTCCACGAACGTCGTGACGCCCAGTCCCACCAGCGTGTCCACGGCGTCGGCGAACCGCACGGCCTCGCGGACGTGCCGCACCCAGTACTCCGGCGAGCACAGCTCCTCGGCCGACACGAGCTTGCCGGTGACCGTGGACACGATCGGCAGGCGCGGCGGCCGGTACTTCAGGACCTCGGTGATCCAGCTGAACTCCTCCAGCATCGCGTCCATCAGCGGCGAGTGGAACGCGTGCGACACGGTGAGCCGCTTGGACTTCCGGTCGGCGAACTGAGCCACCACCCGCTCGACGGCGTCCGCGTCCCCCGCGACGACGACGGACGTGGGCCCGTTGACCGCCGCCAGGGACACGGTCTCGTCCAGCAGCGGCAGCACCTCCTCCTCGGAGGCCTGCAACGCCACCATGGCGCCGCCACCGGGCAGCGCTTGCATCATCCGGCCGCGGGCCGCGACGAGCGCGCACGCGTCGTCCAGCGACAGCACCCCGGCCACGTGGGCGGCGGCGATCTCGCCGACGGAGTGCCCGGCCAGGTAGTCCTGCCGCACGCCCCACGCCTCCAGCGTGCGGAACAGCGCGACCTCGACCGCGAACAGCGCGGGCTGCGTGTACTCGGTGCGGTCCAGCAGCTCGGGGTCGTCGCCGAACACCACGGTCCGCAACGGCTGGTCCAGGTGCACGTCGAAGTGCCGGCAGGCGTCGTCGAACGCCGCCGCGAACACCGGGAACTCCCGGTGCAGCTCCCGGCCCATTTCAAGCCGCTGCGAGCCTTGGCCGGTGAACAGGAAGGCGAGCTTGCCGCCCGCGGCCGCACCGCTGATCACGGCGGGCGAGGTGGTCCCGTCGGCGAGCGCGGTCAGCGCCGCCCGGAGGTCGTCCCGCGAAGACCCGAGCACGACCGCGCGGTGGTCGAAGGCGACCCGAGCCGTGGCGAGCGAGAAGCCGATGTCCACTTCGGACAGCTCCGGCCGCTCGTCCGCGTGCGCCAGCAGGTTCCGCGCCTGGTCGCCGAGCGCGTCCGCGCTCTTGGCCGACAACACGTACGGCAGCACCCCGGCGACGCGCGTCGGCTCCACCGGCGCCACCGGTTCGCCGACGTACTCCTCGATGATCGTGTGCGCGTTGGTGCCGCTGATGCCGA